>JAJRBP010000158.1 GCA_028679405.1 Methanoregulaceae archaeon
GAAAGTAAAGGCCAGCAAAGCGGCAGATGACGCCCGTGTGGCTGCACATGCTGCATATGATGATGCAAATGTCGCCGCTCATAACACACTCAAAGATGTTGCAAGGGAAGCACAGAAAGTATCGGATGACGTGAAAATCAGTGTCCATAAAGCCGTGTCTGATGCGAAAATCGCGGCACACGAGGCCGGATCAAAATTGAAAAAAAAGTAGGAGGTGAAAAATGCTGATTGAACTGGCAGTGCTCTTCCTTGTGCTCGCCCTGGTATTTTTTATCCTGGGGGCACGGGGGATCGCAGGTCTTTCCATGGATATCGCGAAGTGGCTTATCATTATCTTCGTCATAATCGCCATCGTGGCATTCATATTATAGCGGGAAGCTGAAAGGGAACACAATGAAGGGAGGATCCGGCGATGCACTGCCGGAAAAATGGTATACCTCCTGACACACACGTTTTTCCCTTATATCCGATCGACTCATATTCGATTCGAAAATCTATCGAACACCAATGGAAAAATACTGTTACCTATGACAAAAATCTGGCATCCATGGACACAATACGGATAAATGAAACCCAACAGGTGCTGCTCCTTGTTGGTGCGATTTTTATCACCTGTGTCCTGGTATTCTGGCCTCTTATCACCGTGCTTATCTGGTCAGCTGCCATTGCCACTGCCCTGATGCCGTTTCATAAAAAACTTTCACGAATGGTAAAACCGTCAGTATCAGTCGTATTCATTACCGTCTGGGTCCTCCTCGTAATCCTGCTCGTGCTGTCGGTCTCGCTGAGCATAGTGTACGGCAGCATCGAATATATCGGGGCTATGGTTGCATCCCTGGTTCATGGCTTCCAGAATACCGGCATCTCGGCCTTCCTGCCCACATTTACGGAAGCACAGCTCTCCCACATGCCGGATACCCTTGTCCGGTTACTGATGGAATCGCTCCTGTCGCTGACCAGTAATGTCATGCAGTCCCTTATCTCGATCATTATCTTCTTCCTCTCGCTCTCGATGCTGTTGTTTTACGGGGAGCAGATCTGGCGCACCCTTACATGTACGCTTTCCCCAAAACTGTATCGTGCCGTTGAAAGGATGTCGGAAATTTCATCGAACACCATCTATGCTCTTATCATTGTCCAGATATCCGCAGCGATAATCTCATTTCTTCTTGCTTTGCCGTTTTTCTTTATACTAGGTGTCGGTGACCCGCTCCTGTTCGCAACCCTGATCGGTCTTGCCATGCTGATCCCGCTTATCGGTGCCCAGGTAATGATCCTTTTCTTTGCACTCTATTTCATGAGTCTCGGAGATACCTGGAGTGCGGTCGTCACCCTGTTTGTGGGGTACCCCCTCCTTTCCGGGTGGATTGATTTTTATTACCGGCCGGTGATGATAGGAAACCGGGTTGCAATTCCGCCCGTCATGATGATTATCGGTATCTTTGCCGGGGTCCCGTTTATGGGCATCGTGGGTTTCATTGTCGGCCCGGTGCTCATCGCGCTCGCGGTGACGGGGTATAAAATACTCACGGAAGAGGTGGAAAATTCAGGGAAAATGCCTTCACAGGGTGGATTTTCCGATTGATCGCAGTCCCCGGTGAAAAACTGGAGTGCCTGAAGCTGGAATACATGGATAATGCCGATTCTTACAGGATCTTCGTGAAAGGATCAGGTATACTATTTTGGTTTCTGGGAGTATTCCCGGATTACGACAGATGTCCTTTAATTAACCCCTCCCCCAAAAAACCCGGATTGTTGCAGATTTTGCAACTGCGGGGAGGCTATACATACTTCACCGCTCCAGGGAAGTTACCTCTGGTATGAAATATTTAGAAAAAATATCGGGGAAAAAGGAGTTGAAAACAAACATGACTGACAGTCTGAAAGTAAAGGCCAGCAACGCCGTCGATGACGCCCGTGTGGCCGCACATGCAGGATATGATGATGCAAAGGTCGCCGCCCAGAACGCACTGAAAAGTGCAAAGGTCGCCGCCCATGATACGTTGAGTGCGGAAACAGAGCTACAGAAGGTAAAAGATAGTGCAAAAATCAGCATTCACAAAGCCGATGCAAACGCCAAGATCGCGGTGCACGAGGCCGAATCAAAGTTGAACAAGATCTAAACGAAACGGTGAAATAAGAAATGGCTGGTTTAATCTATCTCGCGGTAATCTTCCTTGTGCTCGCCCTGGTTTTTTTCATCGCAGGGGCGAAGGGGATTGCCGGGTTCACCATGGAAATTGCGAAATGGCTTGTAATAATCTTCGTCATCGTTGCCATAATCACATTCATACTGTAGCGGGATCGATGCGAAAATACATTGAGGGATCAGGTAGATTTCACCACCACCACCGGATTTTTCCACAGTTTATCCATACCTGCCACGAATATATCTTTCCTCCGAGTTTTACCTCGCCCTCCCGGTAGTGCTGGTGATAACATTGGATGTATCACAAGGAAAAAACTGTTTTCGGGTTCACCCGATGTGAGCTCAACTTTTATGAACCCGCACCACCCTCTACTGCACCCGGACGACCACGAGGGTGATGTCGTCGTACTGGGGGGCAGTCCCGGAGAAGGCGGTGACTGCGCTGATGATATTCTCCTGGATCTTTGCGGCTGGTTCTGCCACAGATGCCCGGATCGTCTCCATGAGGCGTTCCTCGCCGAACATCTCCTCCTTCTCGTTGATCGCCTCCGTCACCCCGTCGGTATAAAGGACAATAAGATCTCCGGAGGCGAGTGAGATGTCTGCCTGCTGGTACTCGGAATCGTCCATGAGACCGATCGCAATGCCGGTCCCCTCGAGTTCTTCCATTGCACCTGTGGCAGCCCTGTACACGATGGGAGGGTTATGGCCCGCGTTGACATAGGTGAAATTCTTCTCCACCTGGTCGAGCACCCCGTAGAAGAGCGTAACGAACATCCCGGTCTTCGAGTCGGCAGAGATGCTCTCGTTCGCCTGCCGGATGACCTCGGAGGGGACCCCGGACCAGGTCGCCGAAACACGGACGACGACCCGCGAGAGCGCCATGAAGAGGGCGGCAGGGACCCCCTTTCCAGAGACGTCGGCGACGAGGAGTCCCATGTGCCGGTCGGAGATCCTGGTCACCTGCAGGGGTACGACATCGAAGAAGTCGCCTCCTACCTCCTTTGCCGGGATGCTTGTTCCGGCGATATCATACCCCTCCATCTGCGGGATGGTCTCGGGGAGAAAACTGCGCTGGATCTCTGCGGCGATCTCGAGTTCCGCATTCTTTCGCGCGATCTCGTGCTCGAGGGCGACCTTCTCCTTCGCAGTCTTCCGTTCAGTCATGAGATTATGCACGATCGTGGAGAATATCGCGACCGCGACTGCGTTTAACACGATCATCGGGATGGCCACGTTGACGATGATCGGCACGAGGTTCGAACCCGGGCTTGTGACCAGGCGGATGATAAGGGTAACAGTGGAAATCGCCGACTCGATGATGACCGTCACGATGACAGCCGTCGGCGTTGAGACGAAACCCCGCTTGTTAAGGAGGTAAACTCCACCCGCCATCGCGCCGGCGAGGACCGGTCCGATAGCGGCGCCGATGACATTCGAACCTCCCATCGTGATCCGGTAGACCGTTCCGACCAGGCCTGCGCCGATCCCGACGTACGGACCGCAGATGAGGCCTGCGAGGATTGGGCCGAGGTCCCTGATGTTGACCACCGCACCCGAGATCGAGAGTCCGCTCGAGAGGCCGTAGATGGAGAGCAGGCCGAAGACGACGATAAGAATGATCCTGGTGACGAGGCTCTGGCGATCTTCGAGCACCTCGACAAAGAACCGGCTCCTGGTGAAGAGGTAAGCAAAGACCATGACCACGCAGATCATCTGGAACAGGGTAATCAGGATCTGGGAGAGGTCCATTGGGGGAATGTTGGTGAAAAAACGTTAAAAAGATTGGTTTCCGGACAATTTCTCCCCGGAAAAAAGTGGACATCCTGCGGGGGATGCCGGGTTTGGAAACGTCAGGCTTTCCCGGGGTGGAGAGGACTTTCCAGATCACCGGATCGGAAAAACGGGCAGGATACCGGGAACTATGCTGCCGGGCCGTTCACTACAGGCAAAGCACGCGTCTCGGGCCGTCCCTGAAGGGAGGTGTTTCGTATGCCCGTTCCAGGAATTCACAGACCTCTCTCCTGATATCACCGGGCTGTATCACCGCATCGAGGAGACCGGCATCCAGGTAACGGTCGAGACTTGTGTTGTCGCTCATTCGTTCGGCGATCTCGTCCAGCTCAGGCCCCGAGAGATGGCTCTCTATCCCCAGTTTCCTGATCGCCTTTGGCCCGTAAATCGAGATGAAGGCATCCTGCACCGCGACGAACCGGTCCGGGTCGAACCCCGGGCCCCCCATCGCATAGAGCCCGGCAGTGTACGCCTTCCTGACCACGACGAGGAGGTGAGGGACGGAAAGCGTGGCGATCGACGTGAAGACAAGGGCGCCGTGGTGGATGATCCCTCCCTGTTCCGTGTCCTTCCCGACCATGTATCCCGGCAAGTCGGCGAGGAATACGAGCGGGATGTTGAATGCGTCACAGAGCGAGATGAACGCAGATAACTTCCGGCAGCTTTCAGGGAAGAGGATCCCGCCCCTGACCAGGGAATTGTTTGCCACGATCCCGACCGGCATCCCGGCAACCCGCCCGAATGCAGTGATGAGCTCGCCCGCGTAGAGCGACCGGTGCGGGAGGAGTGTGCCTTCATCGACGATCCTCTCAATGATACGGTGCATGTCGAATGGGATATCAGGGTTCGACGGGATCAGACGGAGGTCGGAGAAACCGGTGCGGCCAGGGTCCCCCGGCGTCCCGATGAGCGGAAGGGAAGAGTAATGCGAGGGGAACATGCCGATATACCGGCGGACAGCCACAAGGGCCTCCTCTTCGGAGGAGGCAAGGATATCGCATGTGCCAGAGACCTCCGCGTGCATCCGTGCACCCCCGTACTCGTCATACCGGCTCTTGTCGCCGGTCATCAGCCTGACCATGTCCGGCCGGGCGAGGGACATCCCCGTGCCCTCCACCATCACCACGGTATCGCACGCGGCCACCGGGTACGTGAGGGTCGTCGCGATGGCGTTGAATACGACGGCAATCCTCGGGACCACGCCGGAGAGCTGCCCGAACCGGGCGAAGATCTTCCCGGCCCCCTGCGGTTCGATGAACGTCCTGATGATGGAGAGCGGGATCGCGGTCGTCTCCTTTGCGACCCGGGCCGGCCGGTCCGCGAGGTGGATTACCGGAAGGTGCCGCTCCTCCGCAAGATCAAGCAGCGCGAGCTCCTGCTGGAGAATCAAATATGCGTCCACCGGGCCGGATGCCACGGGGTTTAAGGCGATGATGCAGACCTCCCGGCCTTCGATCAGGCCGGTCCCGCCGACGAGCTCGTCATCGTCCTTCTCTCCGATGAGAATGAAACTGTCCTTATCAAGGAGGGTCTCCAGCCGGCTTTTCATGATCCTGTTCATTCGGTGCCCTGCCCTGGCTGCTCTGGATACATTTGAGTTTACCGGTCATTAAGGTTCATCGTCCTGACGTATACCCCGGCAGCAGGATACTGATCGCAGGAAATCGTTCACGTTCGAAAGACAGCGACGCGACCGCGGGCTCGAAACCTCAAACGTGGGCATCACAATATATACATACGGAAGACCGGGGATTCGTGTCAAACGACTTTAAACAACCTTTCGACACGGGGGTCACAAACCGTGGGAATGCCGGGAGACCATCCCCACAGTTGGTAGTAATCGGATGGGGACGGGGAGGTCAGCGTTTCTGCTAATCCTTCCGCTGAAGCGATGCTGCTTGGTTTTTGCGCGTGGAAAAGGTGGGAACAAAGTTGCCCGGGAAGCCGGAGCAAGGATCCCGGATTGCTTTCGGGAGCGATCCCCGCTCACTGCAACATGACGAGGACCTCGATGATCCCGGTACCGCCTTC
>JAJRBP010000007.1 GCA_028679405.1 Methanoregulaceae archaeon
ATTCAAGAGGGTAGTATTGCAGAACCATGATGAAAAAAGCGGGCTATCTTGAGAGAAATGGCAGAATGGCCCTGGACGATGAGGGGAAGCCCTGCGAGATCGTTGAGATCCGTATCGACGGCTCCCGGTTTGGAATCAGGGTACCTGAAATGAGACGAGCCATCAGGGGTGAACTATCCGTCAGGGTCGAGCGGCTGCATCAGAACTGGAAGCCCTACCTTGGAGGGATAGCAGGCCTTGCGCATCGGTCCCGCTCCGGGCGAGCCCTGAATGTCGAGATGATCGGAGGGGATGCCTTTACCCTCTCAATAGACGCCGTATGTGCGGTGTTGAGCCGTAAAGAGCGGTTTGCATCGGTATTCGAGATCCCGGGACCAGGCTTACGGATACAGACCAGGCGGATCGGCAGCGGACAGCAGCAGATCGTCCCGGATCTTTTTTAGACCTCTTTATCCCGTATTTTCCTTGCAATCCAGTCGCCAACATCCGCGGTGCCTGAACACCCACCCATATCTTTCGTAACTACACCGTCCAGGATAGACGCTTCAATCCCCTTGAGCACTGCATCCGCCGCTTCGTGCTCGCCCAAATGGTCGAGAAGGAGAGATCCCGCCCAGATAGTGGCCATTGGATTAGCAATGCCCAGTCCCCGGTATTTCGGGGCGGACCCATGAATGGGCTCGAACATGGAGGTTCCCCGGGGATTGATATTCCCGCCGGGTGCAAGCCCGAGACCCCCTTGGATCATCGCGCCGAGATCGGTGATAATATCCCCGAACATATTCGGAGTGACCACAACATCGAAGGATTCAGGATTTTTCACAAACCACATCGTGACCGCATCAACGTAGGAGAACTCGGTCGCGACATCGGGAAAACCGGCCGAACACTCGCGAAACACATCTCTCCAGAGGCCGTACACCTCGGACAGGACATTGGCTTTGTCCACCGATGTGAGTTTCTTCCTCCGGGCATTTGCCCGTTCGAAGGCGTAGTCTATGACACGCCTGGAGCCTTCCCGTGTGACCACTCCGATCTGGTACGCGATCTCCTCTGCGTCGCTCTCGACATCGAGACCGAATTTTACGGAGTAGAGCTCCCGGAAGACCTCAAGCACTTTTCGCTCCCTTCCATGGAACCTCGAACCGATTCCCACGTAGAAATCCTCGGTATTCTCCCTGACGACGATAAAATCGATATCCTCGGGGGATTTCGAAGCAAGGGGAGTCTGAACGCCGTTGAGGAGCCGGATTGGCCGCAGGTTGACGTACTGGTCGAAATTAAACCGGAGGGCGAGCAGTATTCCCTTCTCAAGGATCCCGGGTTTTACCCTCTCATCCCCTATTGCGCCAAAATAGATCGCCTTGAATTGCGAGAGTCCGGAAAGATCCCCCTCGGTAAGTAGTTCCCCGGACCGGAGGAAACGTTCCGCGCCGATGTCGAAATCAGTCCACTCTATCGAGAAACCGAACCGGTCGCCGGCTGCATCGAGCACCTTCTTCCCTTCGGCAACGATCTCCGGCCCGATCCCGTCCCCGCCTATCGCCGCGATTCTGTGCATAACGGCACCTCCGTGAGTGACCTCGCATACTCTACGAGACCCCCCTTCTCCACGATTGCATTGAGGAATCCTGGGACGGGTTCTATCGGCAGCCGCCCCTTTCCTGCGATGATGACCTGGTTGGTCAGGTCGATAACAATCTCACTCCCGTCCGCGATAAGGTCGGCCTGATCACATACTATCGGGAGGAGCCCGGTATTAACTGCGTTCCGATAGAAAATCCGTGCAAACGACCTCGCAATTACCACTTCCACACCTGCCCCTTTCAGGGACAGGGGTGCATGCTCCCTCGACGACCCGCAACCGAAGTTCCTGCCTCCGACCACGACATCCCCTTTCTGCACATTCAACCGGAATTCATCCCTCGTACCTTCGAACGCATGCCTGGCGAGTTCCGCCGGGTCATAGATCGTGAGGAATCTTCCAGGAATGATCGCATCCGTGTCGATATTGTCTCCAAATTTCCATACCCGCATCCGCTACACCTCCCTCGGGTCGGTGATCTCGCCACGTATCGCACTTGCGGCAGCGGTCGCAGGACTGCAAAGATAGACCGACGCGGCAGTACTTCCCTGTCGCCCCCTGAAGTTCCGGTTCGAGGTGGAGAGCGAGACCTCGTCAGGAGCAAGGAGCCCGAACGCCCCGCCCATGCAGGGTCCGCAGCAAGGGGCTTCCACCAAAGCCCCGGCAGTGACAAACTGCTCTATGAGCCCGGCCCGGAGTGCCTTGAGATACTCGGTCCTCGACGCAGGGATAACGATGACACGGACGCGATCCGAGAAAGACAGGCTGCCGAGGACTTCTGCAGCCGATTTGAGGTCCTCAAACCTCCCGTTCGTACATGAACCGATAAACACCTGGTCGACGGGCGTCCCTGCCACCTTTCCCACCTCCACCACCTGGTCTACGTTATGTGGGATCGCCACCTGGGGTGCGAGGTCCGAGACTTCGAAAGTCCGCTTCTCGGCATATGTCGCATCAGGGTCGCTTGCGAGGGGAACAGGAGCAGCCCCCCCTCGTTCGGCCATATATCGCCACGTCACTTCATCGGGAGGCACGATCCCTGCCTTCGCTCCCATCTCGATCGCCATATTCGTGCAGGTCATCCTGTCCGCCATCTCCATCCCGCCGACTGTCTCCCCGGTAAATTCTATTGCTTTATACGTCGCGCCATCCGCACCGATCTTCCCGGCCATCATCAGGATCAGGTCTTTCGCGCCGACCCTGTGCTGGAATTCTCCTGTGACCTCGGCCCGTATGCTCTCAGGCACCCTGAAATAGAGCGAGCCGAACTTGAGCACGAATCCCATGTCCGTAGACCCGATTCCGGTCGCAAACGCTCCTACCGCCCCGTACATACAGGTATGCGAATCGGCACCGACGACAAGGTCTCCGGGGTGCACCCTTCCTTTTTCAAGGGTGACCTGGTGACATACCCCTTCGTGGATATCGTAGTTGTATATCGACTGCTCTGCAGCGAACTTGCGCATGAAAACCTGGTTCTCGGCCGCTTCAATCGAATCCGCAGGGACCTGGTGGTCAAAGAGCATAATCACTTTTGAGGGCGAGAAGACCCGCACCCCACCCATCTCATAAAATTTCTGGATGGCGAGCGGGCCAGTGATATCATGGATCATGGCCCCGTCCACTGGCGCCATCACGACATCCCCGGTCCTGACCGGGCTGCCGCACCTGGAGGAGAAGATCTTCTCGACAATTGTCGCTCCCATATGATGTACCCGCATGATCTGGGACTTTTGGGATATTGTAACTTGGGGAGACTGAGACCGGCTTGAAAGGAACGTGCGATCATGACGGAATCCTCCGATTCTGTGCCATCGTCCTTCGTCATATGGAGAAACCGGCATCTTTTATAGATGAACTGTCATTTTAGCTATTCATCAGGGAAAGTTCCTGAAAGGAACTGAAAAAAATGGAGCGGAATATTGGATTTAAAGAAAGACGATATATCGAGGAACTGAGAATCCTCACAAAATCTACAGCTATTGATTGTATAATCGACGAGCGGTTCCAGCGGGTGATTTACGTCATCAAGAAAGGAGACATGGGACTGGCGATAGGGAAAAAAGGAGAGAATATCAAAAGAATGCAGAACGTGCTCGGGAAACGAATCGAGATGGTGGAATATGCCGAGGAGCCAGGAGAGTTTGTCGCAAATATTTTCAAGCCAGCCGAGGTCTCGCGGATATCTGTCGACGGACAGGAGCCGCGCATCGCGGTATTCCTGAAGAAGAAAGCGGATCTCGGCATTGCGATCGGGAAAGCCGGATGCAACATCGAGAAGGGCCGGCTTCTCATGAGACGCTTTTTCGGTCTGGAGATCGGGGAGATTCTGGTCGATGGCGAACCTGTTGAGTGATATTTCTATTATTCCCGAGCTCTGGGAAATTATTGACGAAAGGGTCCGTAACCCTTCCGAACAATCATACGTGAGCAGGCTGGTGAGAGATGAGAAGGGTATCGACCGCGTACTCGAGAAGGTTGGCGAGGAGGCGACCGAGTTCATTCTGGCGGTTAAAAATGGCGTGCCGGTGAGGACAAACGAGGAAGCGGCCGATCTCCTCTTTCACCTCCTGATCGCCCTCAGGGTTTCAGGGAGCAGTCTCGAGAATGTGCTCTCCGAATTAAAGGCACGCAGACGATAGATCACCCATAGAGATAGGTCGCGAGGTCGATAAGGTCCGGCAGGTCGCTCCTCGGAATCGGACTGGATTGTGCGACAGGATCTTCGAGGAGGATCTCCGCGTCCGAGCGGAGCGCGAGGGCAATCCCATCGCTCGGGCGGCAGTCCATGAGTTCCTCGCGATCAGGCCCCTGCAAAAGCAGCTTTCCATAGTATACGCCCTCATCCATGGTATCTATGGTAAGGGAGAGGAGGACGATATGAAACGTTTTTAGGAACTCGGTAAAGAGGTCATGCGTCAACGGCCGTGGAGGCACTTCATTCCGGACCGCATTATATATGGAGATCGCCTCCCAGAGGCCGATGTATATCGGCAGGCACCGGTCATCGCCGTCCAGGTCGAGGAGGACCACAGGGGAGGTGCTCTGCTCGTTCACCGCCACGAACACCCCTGCCACCCTGCACCTGATGGGAGTCATATCGCGATCGAGTTGTTACCCCCCCGCATGTTAATAACTTCTCCTGCCGGGGAGGATGTTCCTAAATAGTGAAGAGCTCTCGCTCCCCTCCTACACTGAGGAGCCCTGCCCGGACTGAAGCATCCAGCCATGCATGACCATAGCTGTAACAGAAGAGGGCTTCCTCGACATATCCTGACAAAAGGAGGAAGTCCCCGATATCAGCCGAGACCGAGGCCGAAAGAATCACCCGTTCACCTCCGTCCCGGGGAACCGTTCCCGGTTCGGCAGCGGGGCTGACGGATGCAAGAGCCCGCCTCAGAAGCCGGGCATACCGGGTCGTCTTTTCCGTCAGGCGGGCACCCAGGGAGGCAGGAATTTCCTGTTCCACCCCCCATTCCCGCGGTTTCGTTCCGGATTCGAATAACCCGACCCACTCGCCGCAATCCACCCAGCCGAATGCATAAGCAAAGCTTGCGAGAGCGTTCACGGGATCTCCCTTTTTTAGAAAAACCTGACCGTCATGCAGATACGCATCGGCCATTCTCAGATATTCACCGGCAATCATCAGGTGCAATGACCGCACTTCAACCGGTCGATCGAGACGGCCCAGGGTCGATACCAGATCGGTCCCGCAGAGCGCGATCTTCATAGTCCCGCGAACCTCTCCAGATACTCCCGCTCAACTATGTGCAATGCGGCAGGGACAACGAGGACATGGAGAGCCCCCCCGAGGTCCGCTCTCCTGAGAACCGCCGGGGACCCTGCAAGCACCGCCGGTGTTCTGGATCCGGCCCTTGCGATCCCTATATAGAGGGAGATTCCGGTCTCCTCCTGCTCCGCCATGTCCTCAAGGAGGGAGACCGCTTCGCCCGCCGTCATAAACCTGTCCGGTTTTATATCCAGATACACGAGCGTATGAAGGTCGCGGGAAAGGTTCTCCCTGATGACCATGAGTGGTGTTTTGGGAAACCACTTTCCTTCCGGAAACGGGACCGAGCAGGACTTTCCGAACCGGTAATTCTGGAGGCCGGTGACCCCGCAGACCGCCGTCGCGATGGAGGATCCGTGGATGATCGATGTCTGTATTCCCCGGTCTGCAGCGCGTATCCTGAGGTCGGCATGGGTTGTCGACACCATAGCGTCCCCTGCCGTGAGAAAGACCGTTTCATTCGCGGCTGCACAGGTGAGAATTTTTTCAGGATCGACCTCTACTTCCTCCCTCCTGACGAGTGTAATTTTCCGGTCATACAGAGATTCGAGCTCAGCTACCGACGTTCCCATAAGGCGGGAGGTGTACTGCTCGAGAAAGACATGACGGGCAGACCTGATACATTCAAGTGCTTTTACGGAGAGATCCGTTGCGTCGTAGAGGCCCAGGCCGATGAAGGTGAGCATACCAGCTGATCTCTGGTGGGGAAGAATGTTAACGGCTTCGGCGAAGGTCAGGCGATAATAATCCCGATACTATGGATCAGGGCCGCGATTGCGAGACCGACAAAGATAGTATAGAGGGAGACGAGTATCACGGTCTTTATGCCGAGCTGGCGATACAATACCGCCATCGTGGATATGCACGGGATAAAAAGTACGCTCATGATCGCGAATGTATAGAGCTGGAGGCCGGTGAGGACGCTTGAGAGATCGGGCGTCCCTGCCAGCACCACGAGGGTCCCGAGAGTCATCTCTTTACGAAGAATCCCGAAAATGAGCGCGGTGAAAGCATAGGGCGGGAGCCCAAAGATTCCTGTGGAAACCGGTGTGAGAAAAACTGACAGGCGGTCGAACGCACCGTAGAACTGCAGGACACCGAGCGCAATGCTGCTTACAACGAGAAGCGGGAAAGCTATCGCAAGAAATTCCCGGATTCTCTGCCAGGACCTTTTCAGCGCAGTGGCAATATTCGGCATTCTCAGCGGCGCCATCTCAAGGATCATCCCGAACTGTTCCCCTGGAGCAACCCGCGAGAGGAGGACGCCGGTAAGAATAATCAGGATAAATATTGCGACATAAACTGAAAATGCAGCAGCGAGACCCACAAAAGCAGCGAGGAGGCCTGCGATGATTACCGTGCGTGCAGAACAGGGGACCATGGTGACAAGGAATGCAGCGATGAAGCGTTCCCTCTTCGTCGCAAGCATCCTGATACTCATTACGGCGGGCACATTGCACCCGAGGCCGAGCACCATCGGGACAATCGCCTGGCCGTGCATTCCGAACCTGTGCATCGTCCGGTCCGCAAGGAACGCGGCACGCGTGAGATAGCCCGAGTCTTCGAGGAGTGAGACCAAAATATAAAACAAAAAGACGAAGGGGAATGCGATCCCGATACCAGCCTCAAGCGCGAGAAGGACCGAGGACCCGACCGCTGCCACGAGCGGGTGGAATGTATCCCAGGGGATGGAGGTGAATGGCGGGGCCTGGAAGAGCCCGACGATGACCCCCTCGAGCAACGACCCGATCGAGAATACGACGAACAGGATCCCTGCAAGGATAAGGATCATCAGCGGGATCCCTGGCATCGGCGAGGTCAGCAGGCGATCGAAATCCGTACCATGTAATGGTGTCCCGCGCCGGAGTACCTGTGCAAAAATTCGTTCCGCATAATTGTGACGGTTCGTCGCGATGATCTGGCGGGCAGACATATGGTGCATCTCTTCGATCTCCCTTGACAGAGCTGTTGCGGATGCAAGAAGACCGGCATCCTCCGAAATACCCTGGAGGGCAAGGAGGGCGGGCGGCCGGTTGACACCGAAGGTCTCCGCGAGGGTCCGCTCTGCAGCCTCTATATGGTGGTCGTACTCGACATCGACTGTGGGTATCCGCGGGGATGCAAGCGCGGCAGGGATGATCAGGTCGAGGTTCCGCCCTGCGCCGGCCACTGTCGGTATCACTTCGATTCCGAGGATACGGGAGATCTCATCGGTATTTACGAAGATACCTTTCTTTTCCGCTTCGTCCGACATATTCAGGAGGAGTACCATGGGCAGCCCGAATTCAGCTACCTGCGCGAAAAGGTAGAGGTTACGCTCCAGGTGAGACGCATCCGCGACAAAGATCAACACCTGATCCCCCCCCTGGAGGAGAACGTCCCTGACGAGGCGCTCCTCTTCCCCGGTCCCGTCGATCGAGTACACTCCCGGGAGGTCGACAAGCTCGAGCCGGGCGCCCTTGTAGCAGAGGCTTCCCTGGCAGATGTCCACCGTTGTGCCCGGGTAATTGCTCACCTCAACTCCAAGGCCGGTAAGGTGATTGAAGATGAGAGATTTTCCTACATTCGGATTCCCGATGAGTACGTACTTCATGCTGTCGGTGCCCGTTCCGCCCTGATTAACCCGGCAATATCGGGGGAGAGCGCGATGTCGCACTCCTTCACCCGTACAAGGATGGCACCGTCCCCGATCTTCCTCTTGATCATGATGGTCGCCCCGGGAACGATGCCGAGGTCGGAAAGCCGCTCATATCCGTCATGGCCTATGATTGCACACACGACGAGAGGCTCGTCCTCTCCATACTCCGGGAGCGCCCTGATGCGGCCTGTACAGACGGGGGCCGGGATATCACACTCTCCTCCGCTCCTGATAAGGTGACGCAACCGCTCGATTGCATCATCTGAAACCGCATGTTCCACCTGGCATGCTTCGTCCGATGCAGCCCTGTGCTCCATGCCAAGGATATCCATAAAAAAACGCTGGAGGACACGGTGCTTACGTTCGACCGTCCCTGCAAGGTCCTGTCCGACGTTTGTGAGTGATATCCTCCCGTCGGATCCCCGGGTAATATATCCTTCCGTGACCAGCGCGGAAAGAATATCCTCAACGGCAGCAGGGTCTGCCATAAGCTCTCCCGCTATATCCACGGGCGTGGGGGATCTCCCTCGTCTGAGGAGTATCAGGATAGCTTCCAGGTAGTCCTCCCTGACGGAGCTGTCCATCAGTACCAATTCTACCAGGGGAATCATATGGATTTGGTTCAGGGGACCACCCTCATGTCAGAAGGACAACTGCCGGATCTCAAAGGAAACAGGGCAGGACCATATGGAAAACCGCTAATACAATCCACCCGGAAATGTGATCATGGAACGCTCCAACCAGCAGGTAGCCGGCGTTCTCGCGTTCATGGGGCAGCTGCTGGAGATCAAAGGGGAGAACGTATTCAAGATCCGTGCCTTCTATCGCGCTTCTGATATTGTTGAACGGCTCGCCCGCCCGGTAGCCGGGATGGACGAGCATGAACTCGACCAGATCGAGGGGATCGGGAAGAATATCGCGAAGAAGATTATCGAGATCGTCACTACAGGAACCTGTGCCGAGCTTGAAGAATTAAAGTCCGAGATCCCGACACACCTCATCGAGCTCCTCAAACTCGAGGGGATTGGACCAAAGACTGTTGCCATCCTCTGGAAGAAACTCGGCATCCAGAGCATAGACGACCTGGAGAGAGAAGCAAAAGGACACCGTATCAGGGCAATCAAGGGATTCGGAGAGAAAAAGGAAGAAATATTCCTCGCCTCGATCGCACATCTCCGCAAGGAGGCCGGAAGGATGAACCGCTTTGAGGCCGAGGCTGTGGTTGAAAAGGTCAGCCCTGCAATGACCCCCGGTACTTTCGAGGTTGCGGGGAGTTTCCGGCGTGGGAAGAGTACTGTGGGCGATATCGATATAATCTCGACCGAGCGACCTTCCGTGCTGAATCCGAAAATCCGGCAGATCGCTGAGGCGATGATCGACGAGGGGGATCGCAAGACCTCTTTCAGGATCCTGTCCCGCAGGGTGGACATCCGTTTCTCCAGGCCTGAACAATTCGGTTCAATGTCACTCTACCTCACTGGTTCGAAACCTTTTAACATCCGTCTCCGGGAGCTCGCGATCACGAAGGGCTACAAGATCAGCGAATACGGGATCGAGGAGCGGGATACGGGGAAGCTCGTCGAATTTTCGACTGAAGAGGATATGTTTGCCTTTCTTGGTCTGCCGTATATACCTCCTGAGCTTCGGGAGGACTGGGGTGAGGTCGAGCGTGCGCGTGCGAACGACCTCCCGAAGCTCGTCGGGCAGAGTGATATCAGGGGCGACCTTCATGTTCACTCGGACTGGAGCGATGGCAGAACCCCTATCGGGAAGCTCGCAGAGACCGGCGCGCTGATGGGGTACGACTACATCGTCTGCACCGACCATGCCCCGAGAACGCACATCATGCACGGGCTTGATCCGGACAAAATAAAGGAGCGCGCTCACGAGATCGAAGTAGCGAACCGCTCGTCCCGCTGCCGTGTCCTCGAAGGCATCGAGGTGGATATCATGAGCGACGGCTCAATCGGCCTCTCGGACGCAGTCCTCGCCGATCTCGACTTCGTTATCGCCTCGATACATGCCGGTTTCCGCGAAGAAAGGGATGTAATGACCAGGCGTATCCTCGGGGCGATGGAAAACGAGAATGTCGATGTCATCGGTCATCCTACAGGCAGGCTCATCGGGCAGCGGACCGGTTACGAGGTGGATCTTTCAAGGGTTATCGAACTGGCTGCCAGGACCAAAACTGCCCTTGAGCTGAACGCTTCCCCCTACCGGCTCGACCTCGATGATATGTACGTGAAACAGGCCGTGGACACCGGGGTGAAGATCGCGATCGGTACGGATGCACATCAAAGCGGTGAGCTCTCCGAGATGCGGTACGGGATAACGACCGCACGACGCGGGTGGTGCCGGCCTTCCGACGTCCTGAACACAATGTCCGCAGAATCGCTGCTGGAGTGGGCAGGATGAGAAACAGTATTTTCATTCTCCCCGGGAATTATCCAGGCCGGAGAGCCGGGGCCGGGGGGCCATGGCAATGATCTACTGGCTTTACGAACGACTACTCCTCTCAGGGATCTCGACGCTCCCGGCAGGGATCTGCTTCATGCTCACCGGGGAAGACCTTCTCGACGCTCCCGGCAAGCTCCAGGAGTGCACCTCGTGGTGCATCGAGATCTCGGAGTCCGTTTCGTCCAGGACCAGCGAAACACAGGGGAACGGAACTTCTTCCCTCATCAGGTCCCTCACATACCACATAAGCACCCCTGACCCGGAAAGGATCGACCCGTTCATACCGGAGATCCGAAAGATAAGCGGGATTGCACACCTTACCCTTCATCATCGTGAGAATATTCTTTCCGGGGGAACTGGCATGGATGTGACTGTTGCGATCGGCAAGAGCGGCAGGGAGGAGATTGCAGGGTGTATCCGGCAGATGGCCATCGACGGGATTTCGCCCTCCGATGTAACCGAGGAGAAGATCGAGTCATACCTCACCTTCAAGCATACGCCTGACCTTGTAATCAAGACTGGCGGGTATCACCTGACCGATTTCCTGATATGGCAGTCGGTCTATTCGGAGATCTTTTTCTCTGATGTAAACTGGCGTCTGCTCCGCAAAGTTGACTTATTACGGGCGCTTCGTGATTACCAGGCAAGAATCCGGCGTTTTGGCAGGTAATGCAATGAATCAGCCCCGGAGTTTTCCCGGACCATCACCACGATAAAATCCGATCCGCCTGTCACGGACCCGGCTAATTGCCTCAATGATGCTCAGGAGAACGTCTCTTCCCCGGCCGGCGAAACCTCTGGACTGCATCATATACCTGGAAGGCCGTTTTCACTATTCCGAGCCTTATTGGGAACCCTCTCCCCTCCATCGTCCTCGATACGTCCTTGAGCCGATCGCGTATGGGTATCTGCTGCGGGCAGATCTTTTCGCATCTCCCGCATCCTGAGCATAGTCCTGCATACGATCTGTCCCCCACGATCCCTCCATGTCGTCCGATATACTGGTGCCGGAACTGGCGGTCCCCGGAAAACAGGGTCGTGCTGTTATAAAGCGAAAAGCACTCCGGGATAGCGACTCCGGAGGGACAGGGCATGCAATATCGGCAACCGGTGCATGCAACCTTCATCAGCCGCAGATACACGTCCCTTGCCCTTTCGACCAGCGCTATCTCCTCAGCCGTGAGGAATCCGGGAATGGCACCTGATGCGACCCTGATGTTCTCCTCGATATGAGCCTCTTCATTCATCCCGGAGAGTGCGACCGTGACCTCCGGATGGTTCCACACCCACGACAAACCCCAGGCGGCAGCCGATCGTTTCACCGGCGCTTCTCCCCATATCCTTTCGACCTCTTCCGGGACACGCCCTGCAAGGTTTCCACCGCGCAGGGGCTCCATCACCATCACCGCCAGCCTCTTTCCTGCCGCGTACCTGAGCCCTTCGGTGCCTGCCTGGTTTCGCTCGTCCAGGTAATTATACTGGATCTGGCAAAATTCCCATTCATAGGCGTTGACGATCTCACGGAACGTCTCGAAATCCCCGTGGAATGAGAAGCCTGCGTTTCTGCACCTCCCCTCCCGTTTTGCGGCATCAAGGAAGTCAAGGACCCCGAGTCCGTCCAGCCGCTCCCAGCTCTCCTTCGCAAGGCTGTGCAGGAGGTAATAGTCTATTGCATGAGTGTGAAGCGTGGAGAGCTGGGAATCGAGGATGCGGTCCATGTCCTTACTGGTCCGGACACTCCACGGCGGGAGTTTGGTCGCGATATTTATTCTCCCGCGATACCCGTCTGCAAGTGCTTTTCCAAGGATCTGTTCGCTCTTTCCAAGGTGATAGAGTGGTGCGGTATCGACATAGTTCACCCCGAGATCGATTGCATGCCTGAGCTGCGCGATGGCACGCCCCTCATCGACCCCTCCGGTTATTTTCCTGGGCAACCGCATGTACCCGTACCCGAGGATGGAGAGCTCTTCACCGGTCTTCGGAACCTTCCGATAGAGCAAACGTTCACGTCCATTTGACCGGTCGGTCGTTCAGGTATAATTCATTGCTGATCATCTCTCCAGGATTTGCCGTATCGATCCGCTCTTGTGGAACTGCTCCCTGAAAAACACCTATGGACAAACGAGCATCGTCCTATCACAGGACGAAGGATTTACGATAGACGTGGATATACCTGGTCAAGGCGATTCCCTGCCGGTCGACCACACGTTGTCCGGTGAGGTATCTTTTTTTACCGGCCAGGGTATGGAGGGGTATGCCGGGAAGGCTGCTCTGCTTAATAG
>JAJRBP010000049.1 GCA_028679405.1 Methanoregulaceae archaeon
CGGGCCGACCGGATCGTGGCGATGGCGAAACGGCACTCGAGCGAGCTCTTCTACGGGATGGACGACCCGCTCGAGGCCGCGGTCTTCTCGGTCCTTATCGAGATCATGAAGGAACAGGACCTGGCGCTGGAAGATCTGGAGGCACAGCTCTCCGTAGCGACGGCGGTGGACCCGGGTGGAAAGGCCGGGGAGTCCTCCGAAAAGAGGGGTGCCCGGTCTGCGGAGGGTTGCACGAAAGATCCCGGATACAGTGTCGCAAAGGTGCACCCGGACAGACCTGAGCATGACACCGCCGCCGGCAGGGGAAACATGTGCGGATCCGGGGCAGGGGGAGTTGCCTCCGCTGGAAATCCCGGGACCCCTGGAACACGGGGTAAGAAACAGCAGGATCCGGAAGAGACTGCGGGGGAAAGTCGCGATGTGGATCCTTGACACCTGTTACCGGGACGGCCGCGTCGAGATCTGGGACCGGGACGGCGGCCTGAAACACATCTCGGTCCCGTACGAGCCCTCTTTTCTTCTCCACCTCCCCGACCCGCATGCCCACTGGGAGATGATCGAAGCGCTCGGCACGAGGTACAGGGTGGAGGAGTGCACGTTCCGGACTGTGTACGGCGAGCGGGAGGGTTACAGGGTCGCGGCCGGCCGGGAGGTTGCCGAGGCGGTCGAGCGGGAAAGCCGGTTCTCGGCGCAGCTCTATAATGTGGACCTCAGGCTTGACCAGCGGTACCTTGCCGAGCAGGAGCTCTTTCCCTGCGGCAACCCGGACGAGTACCGCCTCTCCCCACGGTTCGCGCTCCCGGAGCGGGTGATGGAAGTTGCGGTCCGGGATAACCCGTTCACGCACACAGGATGCTCGCGTATCGTGGTCACTCACGAACGGGAGGAAGAGATTTCCGGCGCAGAGCACGAGGTGCTCGCCGACCTGGCAGGTCTCGTGCAGGCATGCGACCCGGACGTGATCCTCTTCCCTTCGGCCGATGTCTGGATGCCCCGCATCCGGCAGGCAGCACGGAGGTATGGGATCGACCTCGCGATCAGCAGGAGCGGACGGTTCCGGCGGCTCGATGCGAAGTCCTACTGGAGTTACGGCCGGACCGAGTACAGGGAAGGTTCGCTCATCCCGGACGGGAGAGTACTGATCGACACGCGGGGGAGTTTCAACTACCGGGAGGGCCGCCTTGCCGGCGTGGTCCTCGCCTCGCGCCTCACCGGCCTCTCCCCAAACCTCGCCGCCCGGTTCACGGCCGGCACCCTGATCTCCACGTACGAGGTGTACGAGGCGATCCGACGCGGTGTGGCGGTCCCGTTCCGCAAGAGCGATGCCGAGGCGGTGCGACGGTTCGGAGACCTCCGGGCGGCCGACCGGGGAGGGATGATGTTCCAGCCGCTGCCCGGGCTCTATGAGGGGGTCACCGAGATCGACTATACCTCGCTCTATCCCTCGATCATCGTCCAGTCCAACCTCTCGCCCGAGACGATCTCACGCCCGGGGGTGGAGGGGTTCCTCCCGGCTGTACTCGACCCGCTCCTCAATCTCCGGCGCGAGACCAAGCAGCTGAAGAAGACCGAACCCGCCTTCGCAGGGATCGACTCGATCCTTAAGTGGATGCTCGTCACCTGCTTCGGGTACACCGGGTACAGGAACGCGAAGTTCGGGCGGATCGAGGTCCACGAAGCGATCACTTCGGGGGCAAGGGAGATCCTCCTCCGGACGCGGGATATCGCGGAGGAGATGGGCTTTCCGGTGATCCACGGCATCGTGGACTGCCTTTTCGTCCGGGGCGGACCGGTCGAAGCGCTGAAGGAGCGTGTCGAGAGGGAGATCGGCCTTCCCACCGAGCTTGAGGCGTTCAGCTGGATCGTCTTCCTCCCGATGCCGGACGGGTTCGGCGCGTACAACCGCTACTATGGGCGGCTGTCGGATGGCGGATGCAAGGTCCGGGGGATTGCCGCACGGCGGGGCGACACCCCGGCGTACGTCCGGCATGCCCAGGAGCGGATGCTCGACGTCATGGGTACGGCCGCTACCCTGGACGAGCTGGCCGCGACCGGGGAGACGGTGATAGCGCTGTACCGGGATGCGATCGAAGGACTCCGAAAGGCAGACCCGCGGGAAATGGCGATCCGCCGGCAGGTCGGAAGGCTCGAGTACACGAGGAGCTGTCCGGAAGCCTCTGCGGTAAGGGCATGCCGGGAGAGCGGGGTCGAAGTCTCTCCCGGGATGGAGATCGCGTACGTCGTGCAGGACGCCCGCACGTGGACGGTCGAGCTCGAGTGGAGGGCGGCGGGCTTCGATGCCGCGTACTACCGGACACTGCTCGACCGGGCGTGGACCGAGATCGACTTCTGTTTCAGGGAACTAGAACGGCCAACACCTGCGGACGTCCCGGTTCCGGAAACAAGACAGCCTGTACCAGCAGATTATTGTGAAAATTAAGTCGCCTTATCCCGTAACGGCGAAAGGAATAAAAACAGAAATTTAGTCCGGTTCACTGTACGATGAACAGGCCGTTCATGACCGGGTGGATGTCGCAGCGGAAGGAGTACATGCCTTTTGTCTCCGGTGCGGTAAAGGTGTAGGTTGTCTTCTTCGGCCCGGTAATGACCTCTCCCTTGAAAATGGTGGTCGCAAAATTGGCTGAATAGAGGGCGAAGTTGTGTGATGCCTGGTCCTGGTTGTCAAAATTCACCACGACCTTTGCACCCGCAGGAACGTTGATCGTGTTCATGTTGAAGGAAAAGCCCTTGGCTATCAGGTCGACGGTCACGGTCCGGAGCGTCGGGACGGCGGTCGTCGTAGCGGGCCGCGTGGTGTTTACCGGTGAAGTGGTCGCCGGGGCGGTTGTTGCGGGTGTTGTGGCAGGCTGAACTGTGACCGTGGTCTGCGGGGAGGCCGTGGTAGCGGGCTGAGGCGTAGCAGTCGGGGTACCTGCCCCCGGGGTCCCGGTGCATCCTGCAAAAAAAGCGAGGAGTGCCACGATTACGAGCACTCCGATCATCGCGGACTGGTTAGTCATAGCTGGAAGAGGGGCAGGTCTTAAATATAAAGGTATTTACCGGGCTGCCCCGTGAACCGGTTTTTCAAGAAGACTCACTGCACCACGAACTTCCCGTTCATCCTCGCAGCGTGGGGGGTCGCACTGGAAATGGTAGGATCCCGGTGAAGACGGTGCCGCGAAGGTGTAGACCGTCTTTCCGGCGCCGGTCACCTGCTGGCCTTTGAAGAAGGTCCTTCCCATCGCAGAGGTGTCGTAGAGAGCAAACTTGTGAGGCACGCCGGCGTCCTGGTTTTCGAAGTTCAGGGTTACCGCAGCACCGGCCGGGAAAGTGATCGTGCTGGCGTTGAACGCAAACCCCGCGACGACAAGGTCAAGGATTATTTTCCCTGGGGCAGTTGTTGTGGCCGGCTGCGGAGTAGTCATGGCCTCAGTGGTTGTCTGAGCGGTGGTCGCAGGTGTAGTAGCAGGCTGTACCGTCGCCATGGAAGGGGTGTAGCGGTCAGGGTACCAGTCCCCTGGGTTCCGGTACATCCGGCCGCCAGGACGAAAAGTATCACGAGGGCAAGCGCTCCGGCCGTACGGATAAGATCCTGCATCATGCTCCGAAGTGAGGCAGATCTGCAAGATACAGGTATCGCATCATATCGCCTGACAGATCTGTGAGAATGAACGCAATGCAGGATAGGGGGCGGAAGTACCCTGCGCAAAAACGGGACATGCATAGCAACAGGGACCTCCTGAAGAACGAGCCCGGATTGTCCCGGGGATCCCAAAAAAGGCCGGGCCGGGGACGGAAATTCTTTGCCAGTCATCTCCGGTCATCCTGATTTTGCCCAAAAAAACGTGAAGATGCCAAGAGCGAACACTGAACCCGTCGGTCCGGAACTCCGAACTTCGTTACCCGCTCGTGCCGCCAGGACCGGGGGTGTCCGGCGGTACAAGCCGCCAGATCTCACCAGTGCCTGCCTGTCCGCCCGGACCGCTCACCCGGTTGGTGAGCAGGTACGCTTCATGGTCTGCGCCTTGGAAGATGCCCCTGATATAGGCGTTGACCCGCCCGTTCTGGTTACTTGTAATCCGTATCTCAGCAGTCGGCCACATCCGGTTCTGATCCGGGGTGAGAGACGACGCGGTCGGCGGGAGCGATACGGGATCAAAGCCGGACGGCGGGACAGAGAGAAGGAGGGTTCCGTCACCACCGGGGCTGCTTCCCCTGCTCCAGGTCCCGGATATGTACGCCCCCTGCCACCCGGCCAGGATAGTCCCGCGGTACACCATCCCGCCGACGATAGTGTTCCCGGAATCATGCCCTAGTTCGACGATCGGGCCGATCAACGCTTCTTCACGTATCCCTGTCACGGGACAGGGGCTGGAAAGAGGCCGTGCATTGTTCCCCGGATCGAAACAATGTGTCCCTTCCCGGATATTCCAGCCATAATTTCCTCCGGACAGGACGATATATGCAGGCTCGAAGAGACGCTGTCCTGCGGATGCAACAAACAGGTGGTGGCCGGGACCTGAATCGAACGCAGCATATGCGGGGTTCCGGAGACCGTAGGCAAATATCTCGGGCCTGGCTCCTTCGACACCGGCGAACGGGTTGTCGGCCGGTATGCCGTAGGATCTGCCGGCTGTCGGGGAATCCACGTCGATCCTGAGCACCTTTCCATAGACGTTCGAGAGGTCCTGTGCATTCCCGGTTCCCGGTGTATGACCTGTTCCGCGGTCATCGGCCCCGCCTCCATCTCCGAGCGGGATATAGAGATACCCGTCGTCCGGCCCGAATAGGATCGCGCCTCCGTTGTGGTTCGCAGAGGGTTTGTCTACCGCGAGGATCACACGTTCGGTTGCCACGTCCGCAAGATTGGGATTTGCCTCGCTCACCCTGAACTCCGAGAGGTGGTTGGTGCAACTCCAGCCCGCAGGAGCCCCGGCCCGCAGAGGGGCGCTGTAGAAGGCATATACCCGGCCATTCATCGCATACCCCGGGTGGAAGGCGATCCCAAGGAGCCCACGCTCGTCGTATCCGGCAGAGAGGCCAATCATCCGGTCACGCACATCAAGAAATGGCTCGGACAGGACCGTTCCATCAGGCCTGATGATACGGACAACACCGGCCTGTTCGACGAGGAAAATCCTTCCGCTGTCATCCGGGGCCGACAAGAGCTGCATGGGTGCGTCGAATCCCCCCGCCACGAACACAAGACCTGCCACTCTTGCCGGGGATATGAGCCTGGTCTGAGACTGCGATGCAGAGAATGTCGCCGCGAGAGACGAGTCCTGGTTGGTCAGGTCCGGAACAGCTTGGACAGTCTGCAGCGGGGAGAGGGGTGGCGTGGGGGATGGCCGGCTGCCTGTCACGATCACCTCCGGCAGCGGGGTGGAGGTCGTCACCGGTGTCACCTGTGGCTGAGATATGCACCCCGTCACAAGAACAATGAGGAGAATGCCCGCATAAATCGCGATATACCGATACCCTGAACGTGTCATGAAGCGCGGATAATGTCGGACTGTGGAATAAGTGTTGCGGTGGTCCAGCCCTTTTTTCCATACTCCGGGTCTCCCAATCTTCATACGATCGCTCGTTAAAGAAGTCATGATGAAACCTGCCTCCACCGAGATCTACCAGGAGTCTCTCAAACTCCATGCGAGGACGAAAGGAAAGCTTGAGATCCGCCCGAAAGTGCCCCTTAAGTCCAGGCGGGACTTGAGCCTCGCCTATACCCCGGGCGTGGCAGAGGTCTGCCGCGAGATCCAGAAAAATCCGGATATGGCGTACCGGTATACCATCAAGGGAAACACCATTGCGATTGTGAGCGATGGGTCAGCAGTACTCGGGCTCGGCGACATTGGGGGATACGCAGCGATCCCTGTCATGGAAGGGAAGGCAATTCTCTTCAAGAAATTTGCCGGGATCGACGCCTTCCCGATCTGTTTTGAGAATTATCGCACCGACTTCGTGGACGAGGTGAAGAATATCGCGCCTGTCTTCGGGGGGATCAATCTTGAGGATATTGCCGCGCCGAAGTGCTTCGAGGTGGAAGAGGCGCTCCAGGAGATCGGGATCCCCGTGATGCATGACGACCAGCATGGTACCGCGATCGTCGTACTCGCAGCTGTCCTGAATGCTTGCAAAGTAACCGGAAGGGACTTCCACGACCTGAACGTGGTAATCGTTGGTGCGGGTGCAGCGGGCTATGCAATCGCACGCCTCCTGAAATGCATCGGCTATGATCCAGACACCTGCGACACGGTCCGCGAGATAGTGGTCTGCGACCGGAAGGGGATCATCCACCGGCGCCGCGAAGGGCTCTATGCGAACAAGTACAAGTTCATCCTTGCCGACGAGACGAACAGGGCCGGCAGATCCGGGACACTTGCCGATGCGATGGAAGGTGCAGATGTCTGCATCGGAGTCTCTGATGCGGGGATTATCTCAGGGGATATGATAAGGTCGATGAACAAAGACCCGATCGTCTTTGCAATGGCGAACCCGGTCCCCGAGATCATGCCTGATGTGGCGGCCCGGGCCGGGGCAGGCATAGTCGGCAGCGGCAGGAGCGACATGCCGAACCAGATCAATAATGCCCTCGCATTTCCCGGAGTTTTCCGGGGAGCCCTCGATGCGCACGCCCGTCAGATCACGAACGGGATGAAGGTCGCCGCGGCCCACGCAATCGCGGATTACGTCAGGAAACCTGCCAGGAACCGTATCCTCCCAAGTATCCTCGACCGCCGGGTTACGCGGGCAATCGCAGACGCGGTCAGGGATGCCGCGGTGCGGGACGGGGTCGCACGCATTCTGCCCTGATTATCTTTTCGTCTCCGAAAAGGACCAGCGCCCGCCTTTTTTATTTCACAAAGAGAGACCATCCGGTTCTGAAATAAAACACGAGCATTTTCCGAGGTTTCTTTAATTTTCCCTGAGAATACTTTACTGGAAACCACAATGCCAGTCGTTACCATCAGGATGGGCGCAGGCCGGACAATGGCCCAGAAGAAGACACTGATCGTTGAGATTACAAAGACCCTGACGACTACGCTTGGCGTGCCGCCGGAAATGGTCACGATCTTTATCGAGGAGCTCCCGAAGGAGCATATCGGGAAGGCGGGAAAACTACTCTCCGAAGGTTCGTGAAAAAACTTATTTTTTCTGGTAAATAAGCCATAGCGCAACTATTGCCGAGAGGCTTGCGACCAGGAAAGCTGCAGCGAGACTTGTGTCAGGAACACCGGATCCGGTGACCCGGGCCAGGTCGAATATGACGTATATCCCGAAGGTGA
>JAJRBP010000265.1 GCA_028679405.1 Methanoregulaceae archaeon
TGAGAGGCATCCACCAGAAAGATACCGATCGGCATTCTACATGCTGGACCCGGTTTAGTGCATCAGGAATGGCAGTCCAGACCCGGTCATGTTTCACTCCATACCGGATCGAGGAGGTAGAACCCGGGAAAATCTGCTGAAACATGGGATTTTTGTCCCGGACCATTTCCCATTCACCTTCGCGCCGCCCGGCTGCATCCTATATCTTCCGGGAGATCCAATTGGGATAAACAGGAACCCCTCAATTCCCGGAAAGGATGCGTAATGAGAGTCCTCCATACTTCTGACTGGCACCTCGGCAATTCGTTCCACGAGCGCAGGAGGACTCCCGAGTTCGAGGCATTTTTCACCTGGCTCCTTGACCTGGTGGAGAGAGAGAGGATAGATGTCCTCCTCGTATCAGGGGACGTCTTCGACAACGGGACGCCGGGCACCCAGGCGCAGGAACTGTACTTCAATTTCCTCGGGAGAATCGCGGAATCGAGCTGCCGTCATGTCGTCATCATCGCTGGAAACCACGACTCGCCCTCCCTCTTAAACGCCCCGAGACAGGTGTTCCGGAACTTGAACATCCACGTGATCGGCTCGATCACCGAAGATCCCGCCGACGAGGTTCTCGTTCTGGATGACGAATCCGGTAACCCATCGCTCATTATCTGTGCCGTCCCGTATCTCCGGGACCGCGATGTGCGACGCGTTGCACCGGGCGAGAGCATCGACGACAAGGTCGAAAACCTCATTTCAGGTATAAGGGACCACTACCACCGCGTCCAGCAGGCCGCCGTATCCAGGCGAAGCGAAATCGGCGGGCATATCCCACTGGTCGTGATGGGACACCTCTATGCGGCCGGAGGGGTGATCACGGAGGACGACGGGGTGCGGGAGCAGTACATCGGTTCCCTTATCCGGGTCGGACATGAGACGTTCCGGCCTGACGTCGATTACCTCGCGCTCGGCCACCTTCACAGGCCGCAGGTCGTCAACGGAAATTCAGCGTGGCGTTACTGCGGGTCGCCGCTCCCGATGGAGTTCCCGGATGCTCCCCGGCAGAGAAAGGTGGTAATGGTCCGGTTCGAGGCGGGCAGCCGGCCGGAGATCACGGAGATCAGCATCCCCTGCTTCCAGGAGATGGAGCGGGTAAGGGGGACGTTCGAGGAGATCGAATCGCGTATCAGAAAGCTCGCTGCAGGAGGAAGGCCGGTCTGGGTCGAGGTGGTGATCGACGACCCGGGGATCATCCCCGGCCTCCGGGAGAAACTCGACCGGATGGTCCGGGGATCGGACATCGAGGTCCTCGGGGTTGTAAATGAACGGCTGGGCAGGGAGCTCCAGGGACAAGCCGGCCCCGGCGAGAGCCTGGAGAGTCTCACGGAGGAAGAAGTATTCACCCGGTGCCTCGATGCGAACCGCGTGACTGATGCCGAGCGGCCCGAGCTGATCGCACTGTTCGACGGGATCGTCTCTGAAATAAAACTGGGGGACGATCCGGGGGGATCTGGATGAAGATCCTCGAGCTCCGGTTCCGGAACCTGAATTCGCTCGCAGGAGAGTGGCGCATCGATTTCACGGACCCCTCCTACGAGTGCAGCGGGATCTTTGTCATCACCGGGCCGACCGGTTCGGGAAAGACGACAATCCTCGATGCGATCTGCCTCGCCCTGTACGGCCAGACGCCACGGCTGGGAAAGCTCACGAAGGGGACCAACGAGCTCATGACGAGGCACACCGCCGAATGTTTCGCGGAGGTGGTCTTCGAGTCGTCGAAAGGGAGGTTCAGGTGTCACTGGAGCCAGAAACGGGCGAAGAAGCGGCCGGACGGGGAACTCCAGCCGCCCCAGCACGAGATATCCGATGTTTCGTCCGGGGCGACGATCGAATCGAAGATCAGGGATGTCCAGGCAAAGGTCCAGGAGTATACCGGCATGGACTTCCTCCAGTTCACCCGTTCCATCATGCTTGCGCAGGGAGGCTTTGCCGCCTTCCTCGTGGCAGCCCCGGCAGACCGTGCGCCGATACTCGAGCAGATCACCGGAACCGGGATCTACAGCGAGATCTCGCGGAAAGTTCACGAGCGTGCGTCGGCCGAGGGAAACAGGCTCGACACGATGAAGCGGGAGACGGACGTCATCCGGACGCTGTCTCCGGAGGAGCTTGAGCAGCTTGACCGGGAGAACGGGGAGATGGAACGGCGATCTCTCGAACTGCAGGCGGGCCTTGAGAATACGGACCGTGCGATCAACCGCCTGAATGCGATAGCCGGGACCAGGGACGAGCTCGATGCCCTGGAAACCGAAAAAACGGAGTTTTTCGCCAGGAGCGAAGAGAAGAGGGCCGACCTCGACCGGCTCGCGCGTGCACGGCTCGCCCGCAGGTTCGAACCCCTGTACCAGGCCCTGCAGGAGAGTACCCGGGAGATCGACGGGCTGAAGGAGCGGTTCGAGTCAGGGATGCAGGCGTACTCGGACTGCCAGGAGCAGTGCCAGGCACTCCGCGGAAAGATCGGGGATACAAGTGATGCACTCGGGCGGTGCGGGAACGATGCACTCCTGGCCGGACAGATCGGTGAAATCTCGCTCCTGGCAGATCTGTTCCGGATGCGGAGGGAGAAGATTTCCCTCCTCGGAAGCGAACTCCTGGAGGCGGAACGCACCCTGGCACAGGCCCGGGAGAGAGAGGAACGGCTCAGCGAGGAGTGCCGGAAGAAACGCCTGGAACTCGAGGCTGCTGTCCAGGTTGGAGAAGCAAAGAAAGCCGAGCTTGCAGCGGTCCTGAAGGGACGGGACCTGTATGCGTGGTACGATCTCGAGAGGGATGCCGTCGCAGCGATGGCAGAACTCCAGTCGCTTGCCGTATCGATGGAGCGCTCCGCAACGCTCGAGAGACAGGTCAGCGATCTTCGGGCCGGGTGCACCGATCTCGGGAAAGAGAAAGACGCGATCTCCCGGAAGGCCGATCAGATCAGGGAGCAGGTCAGGGCGGCGGAAGTCGCGGTGGACTCACTTGAGGAGAAGTGCCGCCTCATCGAACGGGTGCACGATCTTGAGGAAGAACGGAAACGGCTGGAAGACGGGAAGCCCTGCCCGCTCTGCGGTTCGCCCGACCACCCGTACTCGGGAGGACAGATACCCCGGGAAGGAGCATCCGGGAGCGAGCTTACCGAATGGAAACAGAAGCTCGCCGAGTACACCGCCCTGTCGATCGAGCTTGGGAACGAGGCAGTCGGGAAAGAGACGATGATCGGAGAGAACCGGAAGAGACAGGCCGGGATAAGGGAAGAACTCGTGTCCCTTCACGAGACTGTCTCGGCAGCGCTCTCACGCCGGGGCCTTATTCCCGGGAGCCCCGACCTGCCCGGGAAGATCCGGGATCTTATCGCCTCGGAGCAGGGCATTATTGATGCCTCGAAGGAAGTCGGTGCCGTTGCCGGGAACCTGACCCGCGAACTCGCCACCCACGATACATTCCTCCAGGCGATCAGGACGGAGCTCGGGCAGATCAGGCTCGAGCTGGCCGAATCCGCGACCGCCATCGGTGTTTGTCAGACCACCTCCGGGAACATCCGCGATTCTCTCATAAAGGAGAAGGAGGACCTGGAAGAAGCTCTCGGGACGCTTACCGCCCGGCTGCGACCGTTCGGACTAAGGATCGGGATGGACGAGGAGCCCCGGGATGTCCTCTCGCTTCTCCGGGAGCGGGCCGGGTCGTACCAGAAGCTCGAAGATGAAAGGACCGGGCTTAATCTGGAGAAAACCGCGCTCCTCGCGAGGATGGACCAGCTGCGGCAGCAGATCGAGGAGATCTCGATCCGCATAGAAGAGAAGGAAGAAAAAATCCGGGAGTACAAAGGCACCCTCCGGGACCGCGTTACCGGGGCAGGGTTTGCTGGCTGCCCTGAATATCTGGATGCGAGGATCGACCAGGAGCAGTTCGATCGCCTGGAGAAACTCGAGAGCGAATTAACGAACGAGGGAACCAGGATCTCTGCGCTGATTGCGGGGAAGACTGATGAACTCCGGGGCCTCCGCGAGGGGGTCAGCCCGGATGTGACGCGGGAGATGCTCGAGGGTACCAGGGCTGGCCTGGCGGACGAATCGGAGGTATTGAGGGCCCGCCTCGCAGAGATCAGGGTAAAGCTGGAACAGGACCGGGACATGGCC
>JAJRBP010000157.1 GCA_028679405.1 Methanoregulaceae archaeon
TCCGCAACGGTCGGGAACCCGGACGAGGTCCTTTCATGGATCTCGGGAGGCAAGACCCTGACCGGCCTGGTCGTCCAGGTTCCGGTCCCCGTCACCGAGAAACGCTTCTCCTTCACGATGGAACCGGATCCCGGCAGGAGGATGGATGCAATTGCACGAATAGTCTTGGGAAAGAAGGCGATCGTCTTTGTCGGGAGCAGGAGCGAGGCAGAAGAGACGATGCGTGCCCTTCAGGGGAGGCTCGGGCATGTCGCGATCCATCACTCCTCCCTCTCGCACGAACTCCGGAAGGAGGCTGAATCCGTCTTCCTGACAGGACAGAGTGCATGTATCATCTCGACGAGCAGCCTCGAGCTCGGGATCGATATAGGGGAGCTAGACCTGGTCGTCCAGGTCGGGGTTCCATCGACCGTCTCCTCATTCCTCCAGCGGATGGGCAGGAGCGGACGGAGGGGGAGGCCCCCGCACGTCGCCTGTATCGCATCGGACCGGTGCGAACTTCTCTGCCAGGTGGCGGTAATATCCTGCGCACGCCGACGCGAGGTCGAGGATCTCGTCCCGCCGGCGGACCCGGTGAACGTCCTCGTGCAACAGATCTTCCTGTCCCTGGTAAGGACCCGCCGGACGTCGAGGTTCACCCTGGCCCGTGAACTCCTCTCACTCTCTCCTTTCGGGCACATCCCTGAGAAAACCCTGGTGAGGATCCTTGATCATCTGACAGCCGCCGGGTACCTCTGCACCGATGGCGACATGATAATGCTCGGGACCGAGGCGGAAAAAGTTCTAGGCCGGGCGAACTGGAGAGACCTCTACTCGGTGATCCCCGGAGGTGGGGAGATGCGGGCGGTCACGCCTGACGGAGAGGTCGTCGGCCGGCTCGATGCCAGGTTCATCGGGAGCAGGGGCGGAGATGCATTCTCCCTGGGCGGCAGGAGCTGGAGAGTCGTGAAATCTGACGAGTCGAGGGAACAGGTCGTGGTCGTCCCGGGAGCACCCAGCGAGTCTAGAACGTTCTGGACTGGCAGCGAGATCGGGCTCTCGCCCCTGATCTGCAGGGAGGTGAGGAGGATCCTGGTGGCGCGGTCGTCGGGGCTCCCCTTATCTGCAGATGTCCGCGAGTGTATCGCGTCTGTTGCGGACTCCCTCGGAGAGGGCATCGGGGAGGATAATCTCCCCGTATTTTTCAGGACCGGACCTGAAATAAAAAATCCTTCTGTGACAGTACTCACGTTCCAGGGGAAGCGGTTCAACCGGCTCCTTTCCGCGCTCCTCTTGAGAGAGATGGGAGGCAGGCGGCGCATCACCTACCATGATTTCGGGGTGAAGATAACCGGGATGAAAAGTCAGGATGCTCCTCTGAAGGTAAAGGAAGCGATAGACCGGATCCGGACGCTCAGCCCGGGAGAGGCCGCGAACCACCTCTCCCTCCCCCCGCCATCTCTCTGGAAGTTCGGTCCGCTCCTCCCGGATCCCGTATTCCGCGAGATGGTCCTCCTGGATTATTACGCAATCGGGCCTTTTCTCGCTGTCCTGAAACCCATGCGAACTGATGTTCCCGGATGATACCTGATTCCTGAAGGTGCAGTGAGCAGGGATGTTTTTTCAGGTGACCACTGCCACCCGAAACCTCCACCATGCGACGAGGAACATCGAGACTGCGAATCCCACAAGCACCGAAAATGAGAGGAAAATGTCAGCGGGTGTCTGGGAGTAGTGTACTCCGATCGAATAGAACTCGTCGCCTATTGCAAAATACCGGATGCCGTTGATGAGGTGGGTGAGCGGGTTCCACTTCGAGAGCTCCTGGAGGAACACCGGAAAAGCGCTCACCGGGTAGAGCGCGTTGCTCGCAAAGAAGATGGGCATGGTAAGGAGCGTGATGATCCCCTGCAGACCTTCCGGCGTCTCCATCGATATCGATATTGCTGCCGAGAAAAAGAGGAATCCGAGCGAGAAGACCGCGACAAAGAGCATCACGCCCAGGAGGGCTATGATGGTATCGACGGGTGCAAATCCTGCAAAGAAGCCGACACCTATCAGGAGGCCGAACCCGATGATGATAAAAGCCTGGATGAAGGACTTCGTCATCCCAGAGAGTCCGATCCCGAGGATGATATGGTTCCTTGGAAGGGGGCTTGCGAGGATCTCACGCATGAGGCCCCAGTTCTTGTCGAAGAGGAGGACTATCCCGCCAAAGAGGCTTGTAAACAGGGTAGTCATCGCAATCACCCCCGCTCCCATGAACGTGAGGTACGGGACCTGGATGCTCCCGGGGACTATCGGGATCCCGGCACCGAGACGATCGAAATTGGCCGACATCGCGATCCCGAAGAATGCCATCCAGAGGGCAGGCTGGACCAGCGAGGAGATCAGGAGGGTCCTGAACCTGACGAAGCGTATCATGTCGCGCCAGTAGATAGTGAGAAATCCCGTGTGCATGGCTATTTCCTCCCTGGTGCCGTGGATTGTTTTTCCTGACTTTCGTCCCTGATCTCCCTGCCGGTATAGTGGACAAATACATCGTCCATCGATGGCTTCTTGAGGTTGACAGTGACGATCCCGATATGTTTCTCTCTGAGGCGCTCGATAAGGACGGGGAGGAGGTGGGTGCCGTCGGCAGTGATCATGACCAGGAGTCCTTTCGATTTTCTTCCTATGCTTTTCACGTCGGGGACCGACCCGAGGATCCGCTCGGCCTCGTCATTGTCGCTCGTCTCAAGATAGATCAGGTCCTGGCCGAGGGTATTCTTCAACTCCCACGACCTGCCACGTGCGATTATCCGCCCCCGGTCCATGATGCAGATCCGGTCAGATAGCTGATCGGCCTCGTCCATGTAGTGTGTCGTCAAAAAGATGGTAGTTCCCTGGCGGTTCACCTCCTGGATATAGCCCCACATACGGATCCTCGTCTGGGGGTCGAGGCCGATCGTGGGCTCGTCAAGAAAGAGTACAATCGGACGCGTCATCAGTCCCCGGGCGATCTCGAGCCTCCGTTTCATCCCCCCCGAGAGGTGCTTGGTGAGCACGTCCCTCTTGGAGGCGAGTTCCACGAGTTCCAGAAGCTCCTCGATTCTTGTCCTGCGCTCTTCCCGCCCCATGGAGTACAGCCTCCCGTGAAATTCAAGGATCTCCCAGACCGTCATATCGCGGTCGAGGGTCACCTCCTGGAAAACGATCCCGATGGACTCACGTACCTTCTGTGACTCCTTTGAGACATCAAACCCCGCCACCATTGCCTCCCCTTTCTGGAGGCGCTGGAGAGTAGTGAGGACGTTGATGGCCGTGCTCTTCCCCGCACCGTTCGGTCCGAGGAATGAGAAGATTTCCCCCTTGCGCACCGCGAAGCTGATCCCGTCTACGGCCTGAACGTCACCGTAGGCATGGAAGAGATCCTTTACTTCGATGATGTTTCCGTCTTCTGCCATCTGTTGCCTGCTGATGGTATCCGGTTAATTGACCTGGGCGGATTCCGGTAACTGGCGGTTATTCCGCAACCCGATCAATGAAGTTTCCTGACGAGCTCAGCCACGTTCTGTGCGAACAACCGCACGGTAGCGATTCCCTCGGTATCTTTCCAGACGTCGCCCGGCTCACGTCCAAAGACCATGTTCCAGTAGTTCGAACCCGGAACAATCATCTCGTTGATGAGGAAAAACATGAGCATCTCCTGGACGGTTGCGGTATGTCCGCCCCTTCTCGCGACAGCGATAGGCCCCCCGACCTTCCACGAGAGGAAGTTGTCGGTCGCCATGGAGACCATGCCGATCCGCTGGAGGGCGGCCATTACGTCCCCGCGGGCGGTGCCGAAGTACACGGGCGATGCGACGATGAAGCCGTCCGATTCCCGAAGCTTCCCGATGATCTCGTTCAGGTCATCGGGGAGGACGCACATCCCCTCCTCCCCGCAACGGTAACAGGCCGTGCATGACTCGATCTTCTTTCCCGCGAGCGAGACGATCTCGGTCGTTACGTCAGAGCTCTCGATGACTCTTGCGCATTCCTCGACGATCTGGGCGGTATTTCCTTTCGGCCGGGGGCTGCCACAGAGCAGGAGTACCTTCTTCATGGCTACAGGTTCTGCCCGGATCCGGGATAAATATCTTTCCGCGCCTGAGTGCACCAGCGGAAAAGAGCGAGGGTATTGCAGGGCATGGGCTCAGCGGGAACCGGTGACACTTTAGCGGGGACTAATATCCAGCCGGAATGAAGAAGAAAAATTCAGGGTGCGGGGGCTTCACCCGGTGAGCCAGCCGAAGATCCCCCGATCGGACTTCTCTTTCTGAGAAATTTCTGCGAGGCGGGTTTGTTCCTTCTCGAGTACCGATATCTGGGTCGCTATTACCTGCGAGGTGGCAGCATCCAGGCCTGCACCCTGGAATATCTGGCGGAGCTCCCGGAGGATCCCTGTGTTCTTTCCCGTCTCCGTCTCTATCCCGAGCGCAGCAGATCTGTCCCCCCCTGATATAATCCGTGAGATCGGATCCCTGTTCCTGATTCGCTCCTCGAGGGCGGTCATATTCTTCGAGGAAGCCTCGAGCGATGAGACGAATTCTGAGACCTGCAGGCCATGGGACCCTGCGAGGGCCTGTGCCGACGCGAGTGAATAGAGTGCGAGGGTCACTTCGCTTGCGCCCGCCCCTCCAAGAGCTGCCCGTTCAGAATCAATAATATCTGCGAGGTCACTCCCGGAACCCGCCACACGTATTTCGTGGCCGCCGACGTCGACCACGGACCCTGCAGCAACACTCCCGCTCAGTTCTGAAACCTCCTGCCCAGGTGTCTCATTCCTGAACCGTTCACGCTCGTCAACAGTGACTACCGGAACGTACGTCGTATTCAGGAGTTCTGCCTGCTCGTGCCCGGGAGTATTGTTCTTGATCGCTTCGCGTTCATCAACCACGATGGTTGGTGCATAAGATGCCTTCAGGAGTTCTGCCTGCTCGTGTTCAGGAGTATTGTTCTTAATTGCTTCGCGTTCGTCGATCACGATCGTAGGTGCATAGGCCACTGATGCTGCTGCCGCGTGGAGTGGGATGGCCAGAAGGCATACACAGAGACAAAGGGTTACGATAGTCTTTCCTGACATGGTTATCCGACCTGGTCTGTAGTGATACCACCAACCTTGGATATAGGCATTTGGGTCCCGGCACCCTCTCCAGGGTACACCGGTCAGCCTGGATTTGCGTCTTCACCAGAAAAGTTAGGTGGGAGAATATCCATCTGGTAGTACGGAATGGCCTTGCATTTCACCGGGACAGACCGGTCAGTGCCCGGGACCTTCGTGAACGATACCATGGGTGGAGAGGAACAGGATACGGACCTTCCGGCCAGGAAAGAGGAAGAGCGATTCCAGTACTTCATAAGGATGCTTACCGACGAGGACGTCAGCAGGCGATGGAAAGCCGCAGAAGCACTCGCGAGGATTGGGGATACCAGGGCGGTTGAACCGTTGATCCAGGCTCTTTCCGATGATGACTGGCGGGTCAGGCAGAAGGTTGCATGGGCACTCGGATATCTTGGGGATCCAAGAGCGATCACCCCGCTCCGGAGAGCTTACCCGGGGGATCTCGAAGGAGTCCAGGAGATGATCACCGAGGCGATCGAGATGATCAGGCGAAAGACCTACGGGCGTTAATTCCCCCGAACCGGGGATCTCCTCACTATTAATACTCTGCAGGAACCAAATATAAGAACGGACGACCGGGAGGCAGGGGAGGTTATCTGCGACCAGGGAACACCGTCGTAAGTTACGGTCCGGCCCCGGGTATCCCTGTGGGACACCCCTGCCTCAAAAGCGAGTTGGCGCGATACGTATGACATCTCCACACGACCTTGACTTTGACGACCAGAGGATCGAGAAGGCCCGTGGTCTTGGTGACTCCGGGTTACAGGCCTACCCACATACCTTCGAGAGAAAAGACACTATTCTGGATATACGGAGGCGGTTCCATGATATTGGTCACGACAAGAGCGAGGAACAGGTGGTCACCGCCGGAAGGATCTACACGGTCAGGGACCATGGAAAGACGGTATTTGCAGATCTCGGGGATGAGAGCGGGAGGATCCAGCTCTACATAAGGAAGAACGATATCGGTCCGGAACAATTCGACACCGTTGTCCGGCGCCTGGACAGGGGAGATATCGCAGGAGTCAGCGGCCATGTGTTCAGGACGAAGCTCGGTGAGATCACCATCTGGGTGGACGGCATCACCATCCTCTCGAAAGCGCTCTGTGCACTCCCGGAAAAATTCCATGGCTTAAGGGACGTCGAGAAGCGGTACCGCAACCGATATATCGACCTGATCGTGAACGAGGAGAGCCGCGAGAAATTCCGGGTGAGGAGCCGGGTCATTGCGGCCCTCAGGCGCTATCTCGAGGACCGGGGGTTCCTTGAGTTCGAGACACCGATCCTCCAGCCGGTATATGGCGGTGCAAACGCGCGGCCCTTCACCACCTTCCACCACGCTCTTTCACAGAACCTCTTCCTCAGGATCGCGCCCGAACTCTATTTGAAAAGGCTGGTCGTCGGCGGTTTTGAGAAGGTTTTCGAGGTTGCCAGGAACTTCCGGAACGAGGACATCGACTCCCACCACAACCCCGAGTTCTCGATGGTGGAGATCTACGAGGCCTACCGTGACTATAACGACATGATAGCGCTCTCCGAGGGGATCATCTCCCATATCGTCAACAGGATCCACGGCACCTACGAGGTCTGTGTCGACGGGACGGTCATTGATTTCACTCCTCCCTGGAGGAGACTGTCGATGGAGGAGGCGGTCCTGGAATACGCCGGGATAGAGGTCCGGGAGAAGGATACCGAAACTCTCCGATCTATCGCAAGGGACAGGGGTATAAAGGAGTATGAAGAACCGAAAACATGGCGTGAATTCCTCGTCCTGTTCTTCGAGAACCTCGTCGAGGACCAGCTGGTGCAGCCTACCTTCGTCCATGATTTCCCGGTGGAAAATTCCCCCCTTGCCAAGAGTCACCGGGTGAAGGAAGGGTTTACCGAGCGCTTCGAACTGTTCATCTACCGGATGGAGATCGCGAACGGTTTTTCAGAACTGAACGATCCCCTTGACCAGCAGGTCAGGTTCGAGGCACAGGACCGGAGGCGTCTTGCCGGGGACTGTGAAGCGCAGATGATCGACTACGACTTTATCAACGCGCTTGGTTACGGGATGCCGCCAACTGGAGGCGTTGGAATTGGGATCGACCGGCTGGTGATGCTTATCACCGGGAGCACCTCGATCAAGGAGGTGATCCTCTTCCCCCAGATGAAGAGCGGAGAGGGGGCATGTGATCAGGAACCCTCGCCTGATGATCCAGAGCAATAAGGGCCGAATCGTCTTTTTCTTCCTGGTAAAACAGGGAAAATACTCTTCTATGTGCACGGTATTAAAAGAAAAGACGCCCCCCACCGCATTCCTTTTGTCCACGATCTGCGCCCTGTTCATGGAATTCATTTGAGACCAACGGCGATGGAGAATTACAGGGCCTGAGAACTTCCATTGCGGTTGTAACAGCCGCGCCCCTTTTAACTGAAAAAAAGAATCCTGGAATTTCAGATAAGTGCGGAAGTAATCCCGATCACGCCGGACTGGATGATAAGCGCTACCGCGACGATGACCCCCGCCATCATGAGGGCGACTGCGACGTTACCCTTCTTTATTTCCTCGAACTCCTCGACCCCTTTGGTCAGGCGGTCAAGGATGTTGAGGGCGAGATAGATCGCCGCGACCGCGAGGATGATCCCGATGATCAGCTGGAGCAGGGCAACCCCGATCGCAATAAATCCATCCACAGACATGAAGCCTGCTGCCATTGCCCGTGAGAACCCGACTCCGATTCCTGCGACGCCCGACTGGACGACGATTGCAATTGCAAAGAAAACGGCCGCGACGATGATTCCCACCGCGACATTACCTTTTGCGAGTTCCTTTTGTTCGTCAATACCCTTGGTGATCTTACCAAGAACCGAGTACCCGATATACAGGGCGATCACCGCAAAGATGATCGCGATGATGAGCTGGACGATCCCGATGACCAGTCCGATTGTTGAACTTGCTAAAGTCATACTTGTGTTCTCCTGGTTTGCTCTTACCATTAAGAGGAAATCATAAATAAACGTGTCGGGCATCCGGGGCTTCAAAATAACAATTCCAGGGCTCCTTCTTCCATGATGGACATTTTGCCGTGACAACCGATCTGTTCCGCGGGGAGCACGCGGAAAGGCCGGGGTTGCAGGAGTGAACCGAAAGGTAGATACCATGTTACACGGGGTGCGATCCGGGTCAGATTTCACGGTCGGTTGGTGATTGGAAAAATCCGGCAGCAAATACGGGAATTTGCTGGGAAAATTTTATATACGTACAAAAGAGAGGCTTCTTCACCAACTTTCGATCAAGGTGAGGTGGCACTCTACCTTCGAGAGGAGCGTATCAGAATGCCCGGGTCCAACCGACGACCCTGTCCCGCCATGGTGGCACCATGGGAGAATATGTATCTCCCGGCAGGAGACCGGGTCGTCGGCCGGATCTGGAACCCAGAGATAACTCGGGGATTTAAGGGGGATTTGTCATGACATCCGTTACCCGTTACACGATCATCCTCTTCCTTGCGATGATCCTTATCTGCACATCGGTCCTCGCCGAGGATGCAGGAACCCAGTCAGGATATTCGGTCGGCAACGAGCTTTCAGCCCTGCCGCTCAGTTTCATACCCAACGTGGGTCAGGTGGACCCGCAGGTCCTGTACTTTGTAAAGGCATCAGATTACTCGCTGTATTTCCTTGACGACGAGGTCGTTCTCTTCTCGTATGACACAGGCTCGGTCGTCAGGATGTCGGTTGCAGGCGCGGGGCCCTCTCTTGTCGAGGGGATCGAGCCACTCGGCGGGAAGGCCAACTTCTTCACGGGGGGCGACCCGGCTGACTGGAAGACCGGAGTTACGACATATGGAGGAATTCTCTACACCGATGTCGTTCCCGGGGCGGACCTGTACTTCAGGGGGAAGGACGGTATCCTGAAACGTGAATTTGTCCTCTCGGAAGGCGCAGATCCCTCCGCAATCCGCATGAAGTACGAGGGAGTCGATTCGATCTCCGTTACCGCTGATGGATCTCTCCTCGTTCAGACAACGGGAGGGGCACTTACCGAGGATGCGCCTGTCTGCTACCAGGTGATCGACGGGCAGCAGAAGCCGGTCTCCTGCCGGTATGTTATCTTCGGGGATGAGGTCGGGTTCTCTCTTGGTTTGTATGACACGGCATACCCGGTTGTCATCGATCCGGTGCTCGACTTTGCAGATTTCCTTGGTGGAGACAACCGGGACTACGGCTTCGGTATTGTTGCCGATGCCGAGGGGAACTTCGTGGTGACTGGTGCAACCTCATCTCCCGATTTCCCGATCGCCGACTCGGCAATCAACGCGACCCTGAACGGGAACAAGGACGTATTCGTCACCAAGTTCCCGGCTGACGGAAGCACCCTCCTCTGGTCGACCTACCTCGGAGGGAACCGGAGCGAAGAATCGCTCGCGATTGCCATGGACCCGTTCTACGATAATACCACGATTATAACCGGATATACGAATTCCAATAATTTCCCGGTTATGGGCGGGCTGTCGAAACCGGATATGAACGAGACATCAAGTTCCGATGTCTTCGCCGCGGGACTCGATACCAACGGGAACCTTGTCTTCTCAACGATGTGGGGTGGCGGCGATACCGATGTCGGGACTGGCGTCGCAGTGGACCCGAGTGGAAACGGATGGACGTATGTGACCGGTTTCACCTACTCGCCCGATTTCAATATTACTCCCGGTGCATTCCTCGGAACGAAGATGGGGGTCCCGCCGGCAAGGTATGCCGATGCTTTCCTCACGGGATTCCAGTGGTCCTCGGATCCGGCCACGCTCACCTACTCAACGTTTATCGGTGGTAACCTGACTGACAAGGGGCAGGGAGTCGCACTGAACAATACCACGCAGAACATCTATGTGACCGGATATACTGAATCCCCGAACTTCCTGAGGGCAAATGCGAAGTTCCCCGCGGCTATTCAGGGCGGCAGAGATATTTTCGTGGTCAAATTTACCGGACTTGCGGTACCGGTTATCAACTGGTCCGAGAATCTCGGAGGCAGCGCTGACGATGTCGGAAATGGTATCGCGATCGATTCCCTGGATAGGGCAGTTGTCACCGGGTACACCATTTCGCCGGACTATAAGACCAGTTTGAACGCCTATCACAAGACCGCATATGGCATCCCGCCATTTTCCGATGTCTTTATCTCGAGGTTCAAGCCCGATGGAAGCCTCAACTACTCGACGTACCTCGGAGGAGTGAACAGCGATGCCGGGAAGGCTGTCGCGCTCGACAACCTGAATAATATTTACATCACCGGGTACACGACGTCTCTCGACTTCCCCTCGGTTAATTCTGCACATATCCAGCCGGCAAAGAACGCGTTCCAGGACGCATTCGTCACCATGATGAATGAGAACGGGAAGACCCTCAACTTCTCAACGTTCCTCGGCGGCGGGCTCGATGACACCGGCACTGCGATTGCGGTGAACAGCCCGTTCGATATCTGGGTGACCGGGTACACGACATCGTTCGACCTCATCCGGAACCTCAAGCTGAGCCACAGGATTCCCACAGGGTCCACCTATGAGTGGTATAACACCTACTTCGGTGACCATTACGGGAATTTCGAGGACGCGTTCATTGCAAAGATCAACAACCGGCCTGAGCCGGCATTCCCGGACGCTGACTTCAACGGTACCCCGAGGAGCGGGAGTGCGCCGCTGACGGTCCAGTTCAATGACCTCTCGACCGGGAACCCGACCATGTGGGACTGGGACTTCGGAGACGGGCAACCGAATTCGACCGATAAGAACCCGATACACACCTATGACAACCCGGGCAACTACACGGTGACACTGACCGCGTCGAACAGTGTCGGGACCGACACGGAACGCAAGGTCGATTATATCATCGTCGGGAAACCCTCGAGCCTCAGTTTCGTCCCGAGCTGCGAGAACACCACCCGGCTCTCCAGGATCCTGATCCCCGTGAACGGGACAAGACAGGTATCCTTCATGCTCGACCAGGCGCCGAACGGACTGTCTGCCTACAATTACACCCTGAGAATGAACGATACGTGGGTCGCGAACTTCACCGATCTCAGGAGACCCTGCTGGATGCCTGAAGCAGACGACTATCCGGGCTTTATCCCGAACGAGGGCAATCCCGGCTGGCCGTTCCCGCTCGAAGGTATAGGAAACCACAGCCCGGTGAACCTCACCTTCGCGGGAATCGACCTCCCGGCGCCGCCTGAGGACCCAGACCCGCTCGGTGTGATTCAGGCAGGTGCAGAGGACATCTCCCAGGCGAACCTTACGATCAAAGGCCTGCATAATGGGACGGCCAATATCACCGTAGTTGCAGTGGACGAGCTCAATGATGATGACGACCTGCCGATCACCCTGCACCCGCCGTACACCAGTGTACTGCTCGAGATCCAGGTAGTCGATCTCTTCCCGATCCCGCCCGGCAACCCGCACCCACCGCAGGACCTGGATGGGGACGGGCTCTACGAGGATATTAACGGCGATGGAAGGGCCACGTTCAAAGATGTCGAGGTGTTCTTTGTCAACTTCTGGTTCGTAAAGAACAATGAGCCGCTCGACTTCTTCGACTTCGACCGGAATGGCAGGTATTCGTACCACGACGTGACCGCCCTCTTCATGATCATCGCGATGTCGACTTCATGATGAACCCCAACAACCCACCTTTACCGACAACAAGGAGGCACAGCATACGATTATGAAAAACAAGACAACCATCCTCGGCCTCATCCTGCTCCTCGCGTGCGGGTTCGTGACCGGGGCGTACGGA
>JAJRBP010000080.1 GCA_028679405.1 Methanoregulaceae archaeon
GACGTACTCGAGACCTTTTCCCACAAGCTGGTCCAGAAGTCTCTGGTTGACCTCTCCATCCAGGACGAGTCCTGCGATCTGTCCGTCGAGTTCCTCAAGTATATGTTCGACTTCCTTCGCCGGAGATTCTTTCAGCACAGTAAAATCCCTCGAAAGGAACCTCGCCAGCTGCTGGCCCCTGACCTCTTCGAAGTGGTCGGCAAGAGTCCTGGAAGAGCGCTGGTGCGACTCCCGTCCGCGTTTTGGACCCTTTGACCTCTGTCTTTTCTCGCGTTCTTCTTCCTGAGGTAACAGGGCGGATCCTTCATCCGGAGAGGCCTGCTTCTCCTCCCCGGTAGGAATCCCCGGCGCCGCCTCATCAAACTGCTCCCGGACATACTCGGTAGGGACCTTGTTGCGAAGTGCCCTGATGATCTCTTTCCTTGAAAGGTCTTCGACACTCTTTCCCCGGGGTGCATATGCCACATAATCGATATCGGCCACCTGAAGGAGTTCCCGGAGAATCAGTTCGCCACCCCGGTCCCCGTCAAGGAAAGCCGTCGAAGTTTTCTTCTCGCAGAGATCGATGATCGTCGGCGAAACCCGGGTCCCTTCAACGGCAACGGCATTCTTGATCCCGTACCTCAGGAGATTGATGACATCTGCCCGCCCTTCAACAACAATTATCGCATCGGAGTCTATGACGTTCGGACCGGAAGGTACCCTGTCCTCACCGATAACGGCTACCTTCTCGACCCTGATGCTCTCGCGGACTTCTTCGAGGAGTTCGTCGGTATTTACCGTACCTTCCTCGAACTGGTCGACCAGGAGTTCCTTCGCCCGTTCCACTATCCGCTTGCGTTTGGTTACCCGGATGTCCTCAATTCCTCCAACGGTGACGTGAGCGACACACGGACCCACCCGATCGATCGTCTCGAGCGCCGCTGCAAGTATTGCTGTCTCCGCCCTGTCAAGCGATGACGAGATCAGGACCTCTCCGGAGGTCTCGCCCTTCCTGCTGGTTATCTGGACATCGATCCGTCCGACGCGACCCGTCCTCTGCAGATCCCGAAGGTCGAAATCCTCGCCCAGCAGCCCTTCAGTCTGGCCGAATATCGCCCCGATTACGTCGGGTTTGTCGACCACCCCCTCGGCCGTGAGATGAATGTGAATAAGGTACTTGGTAGTATCCGATGAGTACAAAGCAACGCACCCCCATGCATTATGATGAATTCCGGTTGCATAGGTAAACCATACTGGGTGCAGGATTACTTAAAGGATATGGATGTATCAACCAGCCTCTCATCCACCTGTTCTGCGGTTCTTTTCTCAACCAGGAACATGATCAAGCAGATCCCCAAGGATCGAAAGCACCTTGTCCCTTGAGATATGTCTGACCATGACGCGCTTGATAGTGGATGTGCCTCCCCCCAGGAGTGAGATATTCGTCTCCTGAATATTCAGAACCGATGCGACAATCGACAGGACTGCCCGGTTCGCCTTCCCATGCTCGGCTGGTGCCTTTACCCGGCACCCGATGGCATTTCTCCACTCGTTGAACCGTGAGGGGAAAAGATCTTCGTCCGAGCCCGGGGAGACCTCAAGAGTCAGGATGACTCCGTCAGAAGAGACGCAGAGTGCATCGGGAAGGGAGCCCATGATGAAACCATTAGGATGTCGCCCGGCATTAACAATCCGGGATCACGAGTGGCATGATGCCTTGACTTCACCTGATCTTACCCTGCCGGGCGGTGCCTGTCGCACGACCGGGTTGTCCCGAAGTTCATTTCAGGCATAATGCCAGGTGATCACCCGGGGACCTATGGCCGTGCTGTATCGGCACCATCTTGCATGCGTTCGCCTGGGATATAACCCCTTCCGGCGTACCATACCGGCCGTCCCTGGAAATAGTCACCCTTCGAGAATACAGGAATGCCGCCCATGACCACAAGATCCGGAAAGACGGCGTCGAAACCCTCGAACGGCGTCCACCCGGCTTTGGAATGAAGCGCATCAGGGCTGATAACCATGATATCCCTGGGAAAAACGGAGAAATCAGCCCTGCACCCCGGCAGGTACCCTCCGGGAGGTATCCCGAGGAGTTCTGCCGGCCGCAATGCGCATTTCTCGATGACTGATGGCAGGCTGCATCTCCCCTTGAGGACTTCTGCGACAAGGAGCGGGAGCATGGTCTCCACGCCCGGGATACCGGAAGGCGCCTGGGCAAAGGGTATCGATTTCTCCCCCCGGGTATGGGGTGCATGGTCCGACGCGATCACGTCGATCCTTTTCCAGGAAGCCAGGAGTTTCTTTCTCTCGGATTCACTTCTGAGTGGTGGATTTACCTTACCCATGGGATCTTCCGGATGAAACAGGTCTCTCGAAAGGAAAAGGTGGTGCGGCGAGGCTTCTACGGTCCCTCCCGCCTGGTCGATTGCACCTGCCGTTGAGAGGTGACAGAAATGAAGGCGGCAACCGGTGCGGTTAAGCCCGGTTACACGCCTCACCGCCCGCGCTTCCCCTTCGGGCGGTCTTGACCGGTCATGCGAGACGAGGT
>JAJRBP010000212.1 GCA_028679405.1 Methanoregulaceae archaeon
ATCATCGGGCAGGTGAACGAACAGGCTGAGAAACAGGGGTTCACCATGCAGATGGGCCCCCAGGGTCTCCTGATCATCCCGGTTATCGATGGAAAACCACTCGCTGCAGAGGAATTTTCCGCACTCCCTGAGCAACAGCAGGAGGATATCCAGAAAAAGAGGGAATCCCTCGATGCCGATCTCAGGAACGGTTTCCGGCAGCTCAGGGAGCTCGATTCCAAAGGGACGGAGGCGATCACTACCCTGAACAACGAGATGGCGCTCTACGCGATCGGCCATATCATGACCGGCCTCAAGGAGAAGTACGAGAACGTCGCCGAGATCCTCCCTTACATCGATGCCGTCCAGAAGGACATCATCGAGAACCTCGGGACATTCCTCGGCATACCCCAGCAACAGCAGGAACAGGTACCGCCACAGTTCCAGCAATTTCTTGCAAAGGACCTCGTGTTCAGGAAGTACGAGGTCAACGTGATTGTCGATAACGCGGAAACGAAGGGGGCCCCGATCGTCTTTGAGGAAAATCCCAGTTACCAGAACCTCTTTGGAAAAGTCGAGAAGGAGTTCCAGTTCGGTATCGTGTCCGCGGACTTTACGATGATCCGCCCGGGCTCGCTCCATAAGGCGAACGGAGGATACCTTGTCATCCCGGTGCTTGAGCTCTTCAGGTACCCGCTTGCCTGGGAAGGCCTCAAGACCGCGCTCAAGACCGAAAAGGTCACCATCGAGGAGCCGGCCGAACGGATGGGCTTTATCACGACCAGGGGGCTGAAACCTGAACCGGTCCCGCTCGGGGTGAAGGTGGTCCTCGTCGGCGACCCGCAGGTCAACCAGATCCTGCACCAGGGCGACCCGGACTTCCCCGAGCTCTTCAAGGTCCGCGCGGATTTCGACACGGAAATGGACCGGAACGAGGAAAACACGAAGAAATACCAGGAATTTATCTGTTCGTTCTGCACGCGGCATGGCTTAAAGCACCTCGACAAAACTGCGATCGCCAAGATCGTCGAGTATGGATCGAGGCTCGCGGCAGACCAGAAGAAACTCTCCACCAGGTTCGCAGCGGTCGGAGACCTGATCCGCGAGGCAAACTTCTATGCCAACCAGGAGAACGCCAGGTACACGACAGCCGGACACATCACCCGGGCAATCGAGGAGAAAGTCTACCGGTCCAACCTCATCCAGGAAAAGATCCAGGAATACATCGCACGCGGGGTCTATCTCATCGACACGGAAGGGGAGAAGGTCGGCCAGATCAACGGCCTCTCGGTGATGGGGACGGGCGATTTCGCATTCGGCAGACCTTCAAGGGTAACGGCAAGCGTCGCCGTGGGCCGGGACGGGATCATCGATATCGAGCGGCAGGCCGAGATGGGGGGACCGACCCATACCAAGGGAGTGCTGATCCTTGGGGGATACCTCGCAGGCAAGTACGCCCAGGACAAGCCGCTCTCCCTCACCGCCAAGCTCGTCTTCGAGCAGAGCTACTCGGGCGTCGACGGGGACTCTGCCTCCAGCACTGAGCTCTATGCGATCCTTTCGGCCCTGTCCGGCCTCCCGATCCGGCAGTCCTTTGCAGTAACGGGCTCAGTGAACCAGAACGGGGAGGTCCAGGCGATCGGGGGGGTCAACGAGAAGCTCGAGGGATTCTTCGAGGTCTGCAAAGCCAAGGGGATGACCGGCAGACAGGGCGCAATGATCCCGGCAAGCAATGTCCAGGACCTGATGCTGAAAGAGGAACTGCTGGAAGCTGCAAAGGCGGGAAAATTTTCCATATACCCGGTCTCAACCATAGACGAGGGGATCGAGTTCCTTACCGGGGTGCCGGCAGGGGAGAAGAGGCCTGACGGGACGTACCCTACGGGAACGGTGAACTATCTCGTCGAGAAGAGACTTCGGGAGATGGCCGAGAAAGTCAGGGAGTACCAGGTATCGGGACGGTGATCCCCCTACAATTCGGGATAAACAGTCTCCCGGAAAAATACGACCTATCCATTTTCCTGTTTTTAGTCTCCCCGGAATCCGGTCAGCTGTCCTGCAAGGTTCCAGAGGCGTTCCTGGATCTCCTCGTCATATGTCAGGTCCGATGACTGTACCGGTCTCCGTTTATCGAAATACTTCCCTGAAACGCCCGAAACCTCAGGTGAGAGTGCGAGATACACCGATGTTTCAGCTCCCTCCAGGGGCGTGATGCCGTTATACCCGGGATACGACGACCAGAGGACCTTCGTCTCCACCACGCCCGGGTGCAGGCAGTTCGCGGTCACCCTTGTTCCGGAAAGACGCCTCGCGAGCGCGTAGGTGAACACGATGTCAGCGAACTTCGAGAACGCATATGCTTCCCACGGGTCGTAACGCTCGCGTGCCACGAGGTCATCCCAGTCGATCCCGTGCACATCCTCGTGCGCGCTGGACCCGACAGTCACGATCCGGGATGGGGAACTCCTCCGGATCAACGGGAGGAGGAGGTTCGTGAGGAGGAACGGGGCGAGATAATTCACCGCAAACGTCATCTCCACGCCTTCTTTTGTAAGTTTCCTGGTCTTCTGGTACGTCCCAGCATTATTGACCAGCACATCGAGTTTCGTGTACCCTGATACGACCTCCCGGGCCATCGCCCTGACCTGTCCGGTCTCCGAATAATCCGCAACGATAAGCCCGGGTTTATCCCCGCCTGCTTTCGACACCTCGGCAAGCACGGCAAGACCTTTCGACCTCTTCCTCCCGTGGATTATCACCTCGGCTCCCGCGCGGGCAAGCTCGATCGCCGTTGCTTTCCCTATGCCATCGGTCGAACCGGTGACGAGGATGACAGGTGCGGACAACAGTAGGGACTTCCGGATCCGTGGGGTATGAATCTTTCGGAAATCTGGTGTTCTTCACCCACCCCGGAGCCATATCAGGTGGTAAAACCCCCCCTGTCTCTCCAGGTTTTTTTTTACGTTTTAAAGCCGGGAAAATAACGGGGTTTCCGCCATCCGGGGGAACAGGGTCCGGCTACATGCCATCCGTTTTCACGACATCCTGCCGGTGGCAACGGGGACCAGTGTCGAGAAAGAATACTGGACCGATCCTGGAGGAGCCAGCCGGATTGTCACCTCTCTGCCTGAATACACGGGAAGTTTCGGGAAGAGAAGCAGGTCAAACTGTTCCCCGGGTTCCAGAACTGCATCGCTGTCCGCATCGTGGAACGGGGTTGTCCCGGACTTCCTCGCGATGATCCACCCTCCCGGACCGAGCGGGGGCCGACGGGTATACGAGAGGGCTTCTTCCCTGCTGGAATTCGTGATCGCAACGCCGAAACCGCTCATATCGAGTCCCCCGATATCCCCTACGATGAGGCGGACACCGGTGATGAGGAGGAGGACAGGACCCTCCTCCCGAGGAACTCCGGGGGACCAGGAGGTAACTGGGACACCGCAGACAACAGGACCCGGCGGGTAGGCGAAGATCCGCCCGTCCGCCACGACCGCATGTGTCGCATACGCTATCGTACCTGGAACAAGGCCCCTTGCCCTCCCCTGCCCTGCTTCGTACGGATGGCCCCAGATAAGTCCGACCGCAATGAGGGCTGCGATGCAGAGGAGGATAATGGTGATTACGCGCATCTGCAAACCCGACCGGAAGAGATGATCATCCCTCATCGTTCACATGAGCAACGGGAGGATATCATGAATCCGGTTCGACCTGATATTTACCTGATCCCCACCAATACATGAAAACAGACCTGAATACAAACGGTGAAGGAATGGGACCTGATAAAAAACCCTATGTGCACGGCAGATCCGAACGGGAGTCCGAGCGGCTCTCGTACCAGGCATCACGGCTCGGTGACCTCCTCCATGACGGAACAAACTATCCTCCCGGAAGCAACGTCCTTGAAGCGGCCTGCGGCGTCGGTGGCCAGACTGTAATCCTGGCGCGGAACAGCCCGGGTGCACTTTTTACCTCGGTGGATATCTCCCCTGAATCCCTGTCCCTCGCGAGAGCGGCGGTGACGAGTGAAGGGCACTCAAATGTCACGTTCCGCCAGGCCGACGTGTACGATCTCCCCTTCGGACCCGGAACGTTCGACCACGTCTTCGTCTGCTTCCTCCTCGAGCATCTCCCGGACCCGCTCCTCGCGCTCGGGAAGCTGAAAGCGGTTATCCGGCCCGGCGGGACCATCACCGTCATCGAGGGAGACCATGGTTCGGCCCTCTTCTACCCGGATAGCGCCGATGCACGGGCGGTCATCCGCTGCCTCGTCGACCTCCAGCAGGAGATGGGCGGGAACGCCCTGATCGGGAGGGAGCTGTCCCGCCTCATGCGGGAGGCTGGGTTCACGGATGTCAGGGTCTCCCCAAGACCGGTGTATGCCGATGAAGGCAGCGCGGAATCGCAGGAAGCCGTGAAGAACATCTTCATTGCGATGGTCGAAGGAGTCCGCAACGATGCGCTCGCTCACGGACTGGCAGATGAAAAAACCTGGGAGAAGGGGATCCGGGATTTATACCGGACTGCGGGGCCGGGCGGTTCGTTCTGTTATACTTTTTTCAAGGCCACAGGGATTCGGAAAGGATAAACCCGGCGGGGATTATGCCGGATATCCCCGACGGTAACCATGTCCTTCCGGCTGTTCACCATGGGAGGATTACGTCGTGGTGTCCTCGACGACAACCCCGTCTTTGAGCCGAATCACGCGGTGGAAATACTCCTTGTGCCAGTCCTCGTGGGAGACCATCACGATCGTCTGCTGCATCTCCTCGTTGATCTCGTGGAAGAGGTCGAGTACCATCCTGGAGTTCTCAGTATCCAGGTTCGCGCACGGCTCGTCGGCAAACAGGATATCAGGCTTGTTCACGATCGCCCTCGCGATGGCGACACGCTGCTGCTGGCCTCCCGAGAGCTCGCCCTGCAGGTGGTCCCGCCGGTCGTAGAGACCGATACGCTTCAGTATGTCGATGGTCGCCTCACGGTTCTGCTCGTATGTCCTGTCTTCCCGGAGCATCGCGGGGAGGCAGACATTCTCCATGACGGTAAGTTCCGGCACGAGCGCATAGTCCTGGAAGACATACCCGAGCCGGTAAAGACGGAACATCGTCTGCTGGTAGTCGTTCAGGGTCCCGAGATCGATCCCGTCGATCTCGATCTCTCCCTCCGTCGGGAAGTCGAGGAGACCAAGCATGTGGAGGAGTGTCGACTTCCCGCTCCCGCTTGGCCCCATGATGCCGACGAACTCCCCCTTTCCGATATCGATCCCGACTCCGTCGAGTGCCTTCACCTCGACATTCCCCATCCGGTAGATTTTTCTGAGATTGTGTGTCCGGATCATGGTTCAGGCCCTCATGACGTCCTGGATCTTTTCCCGTGCCACCTGCCATGCCGGCAGGTACCCGGCGATCACCGATGCGACGAACAGGATCAGGCCGTTTGTCGCGAGGTCCGATGCAGTCACGAACGGGGTGGCGGAGAATTCGGGCGTCACCATCGGGTAATAGGTCATGTACACCACCAGGAGCCCTGTGAAGAGGAACCCCATGAGGATTCCTGCCGAGGCCAGGATGATGACCTGGAACCCGTAGCTGTGCATGATGACCGCTTTCTCAACCCCGATCGCTTTCAGAATCCCGATCTGTCGCCTGTTGTTCAGCGTCTTGATCATGACGACGATGAACAGGACCACGACCGCGATCACAAGGCTCACCATCATCGAGACCAGGCCGATGATCGAGAAGCTCTCGAGCGCCCGGCCCATCCCTTTCGAGATGACATCGCTCGTGGTCTGGACCTTCTCCATCACCCCGTACTGGAGGAGTTCGGTCTTCACGAACTGGTCGGTATACCCGGGTTTCACCTTCACCGTGATGTACGGCGCCTTGTCGAGCTTCCCGCCGGTCACCTCCTCCATGTCGGCCCATGTGGTGAACACGCTGCTGTCCATGTCGTAGTTGCCGGTCGTGAAGATCCCTTTCACACGGTAGTCCCGTTTGAAGTTGTTCACGTACTCGACGGTGACCGAGTCCCCGACCCGCACACCTCCGAGCGAGGGGACGTACTCGTCCGCTTCGAGGACGTTTGCAGAGCCGGCAAGCGCGCTCCCGATAATGATCTCGCCCCGATCGCCGTCACCGAGGTAACTCCCTGCAACCATGTCCCTGTACAGGGGAGAGACATAGGTCTCCTCACGGGGCTGGATGGCATTCGTCGTCGCTCCCACTATCCTCCCCCTGAATTTCAGGGTGGCCCCCATCGTGTAGTGCGGGGTAGCCCGTTCGACACCGGGCATTCCGTTGATCAGGTCGAGAGTGGCATCCAGGTCGGTGATGTAGTCATTGCCTTTCTTCGGCTCGACGAGGACGTTCGATATCCGGTAGTCAACGATCTGCCTGGTGATGTTCTGCCCGATACCTGCGATCAGCGCGGGGAAGAAGATCATGTTCGTAAAGACCATGCTGATGATCAGCACGTTCAGGAATACGCTCGACCTGTTCCCCCTGATCAGCGACCTCCAGGCAAGGAAGAACGCCACCTTCAGTTCTTTTTTACCCATGGGAGGGCTCCGTGCCCGTTCTTACGCGGGAGGTACCAGTACCTGTACCCGAAGAACCCGGCGACAGCGAGCACAACCAGCACGAGGATGACGGCTCCCGTGTAGTCTTCAGGGACAACCCGGAGTGACATCGGCTTCGTGATGGTGTGAGTCCCGAGATCGTCGATATAGCTGATGGTCGCGGTATAATCGTACGTCCCGCCCTTCGCGCTGTCCAGCATGAATACGGCAGGCGCATCGTTGCCCTGTTTGATCTTCCCTATGAACGACTGCTTCGTCCCGGTCATCGGGAGGTCCACCGTCGCCGATACCTGTTTTGCCTCTCCTGTGCCGGTATTTTCGATCCGCATGGTCAGGTCGAACGGCTGGTTGGCAGGAACCCGGCGCGGGCTCGTATCGACCGATACCAGCCCGAGTTCGGCCTTCCCCTGGAGAACGATATCGATCGAGGTCGGATTCGTGTACTGCGACCCGTCGATCCAACTGTATCTGAGCGAGACAGGGACCCTGATCAGGCCAGGATCAGCCTTCTTGTCCGAGACGAGGATGACTTCGACCGACTTTTCACCCGTCGGACCGACCGTGCCGATGTGGTAGAGGTCAGTGATCTTCGGGGCTATCATGCTGACGTTTTCTATCTTCAGGACCACGTCATCCGCGAGGGTCTCGCCGGTGTTTTTCACCGTTACGGTGACAGGGATCTCGTCGCCCGGGTTGACAGATTCGGGAAGCGTGCTCTCCACGATGAGGATAGCCTGCTTCTGGATCCCGACCGGGGTATTTACATTGACCGGGATCGGGTACCGGGTGCTCTTCCCGCCGGTGGTGTCGATCCAGACCTCGGGGTAATACATCCCGCTCTCTGCAGGAGCCCTGATCATAAAGGTGAGAGGGATGGACTGGCCTGGCCCGATCGCTCCCACATTCTCGAAGTCCTGGCTGATCACTTTAATCCCTTTCCCTTCGAGCTGGACATTCTCGATATTCACGTTGATGTCCGTGACCGTCGAGGTGATGAACTCGCTCGCGACGAGGCCGGAATTTTCCTTCTGCTGGGCGCTCGTCGCCGTGTTCTTTACCACGATGGTGATGGTGCCGAGGGAGTCAGGCATCATGATCGGGGGGTTGACCTGGAATTCGCTCACCTGCACGGTCGGTTCCCCGGCAGCAGATGCCCCGGGGGTCATGATCGCGACGAACGCGACGAACAGTGCGATAACAATACCATTGATAATTCGCGTATACATTGAATTTCCCTTTCTCAAATCAGATGAATCTGGTCCGGGACCGTCCCTCTTACGTGGGGAAAAGCGTGAAAGACCGGATCTCTTTTCAAAAATCATACCGCCTCCAGGGTGACCGAGCCGACTCCCTGTGTCACCTCGATCCGGATGCCCGGATAGCCCGTCGTCGAGAACACCCCGTCCTCCCCGGTGAAACCTGTGGCTTTCACGTCACCAACGCCATTCCCGGCGCTGATAATGACATTACGGTTTTTCGGGACCCTGATGGTCATGTCCCCGATGTTCTGGGTGACCGTCCCGGCAAAGTCTCCGCCATGGTAGCCGGTGAGGTCGATCGTCCCATCGCCGACCCCGGCGACGACACGGAGCGAGGTCAGGTTGAGGCCCCCGATGACGAGGTTTATGTCACCCGTCCCGGCGGTCACATCGAGCGCGACCGGTACCCGCCCGGTCACCAGGATATCCCAGCGCTTTGGAAAGACCGGGTGGCCGGTCTTCTGGGCGATCTTCACGATCTTCTCCGTGCCCGAAGCACTTGTCTCGATAAACGACCTGCAGTCCGGATTTTGTCCGTAACATGTCGAGGTGAGGAGGCCGTCCCCTCCGCTGCCCACCTGCAGGTTGCCTGTGCCGAATACAATCCCGATCTCTGCAGATTGCGCATCGTCCAGCTGGACGGTCGTAGTCTGGGGGGTGAGGAACGCGGATTCGTTCAGGAACATGAAGTGGTCCCCTCCCGCGGGACCCTTGTCCCCGTCAAGGGCAAGGATCCCGAACCCGGCCGCGAAACAGATGACCGTGATCGCGGCGAGATGCAGGACGAGCCGAATCATCCCCGGCCGGCCGATTGACCCGATGCGGGTGATGAGTGGCAGGGGTGACTTCTTTGAATCTGGTATGGTCATTTCATTCCTCCTCCGTCCCGCGGATGACCCTGATGTTCCATTTCAGGTACCTGATCCCCAGCCGGTAGAAGAAATTCGCCAGATAGTAGTTCCCGATGATCAGGAGGAGTCCGAGCGCAGTGATCCCGACAGAGAATAATATCCCTGCGAGCGGGTTCGCCCAGAGCGCAAAGAAGGGAGTTCCGGCAAGCTGCAGCAGGGCAAGGACGAATGCGACGGGCCCGAAGACAATAAATGCGCCTCCCACGAGGAAAATAACGGCAAGAAGGACTGCCAGGACTATGATCGGGACGAGCACGAACACCAGGTTGAACAGGCCGAGCCCGAGCGTCGCCAGGACCGCATGGGAGAAATTCCGGGCGGACTTTGTATGGCCGGCCTTGTTCACGAAGTGAGTCGCAACCATTTCTCTTGCGACATCATCGGCCTCGCCGAGCGACCGGCAGAGCTCGGCCTCCGACCTCCCGTCCGCTCTCCCCATCCTGAAGTGTTCTCGGTAATCAGAGAGGATATCTTCTACTTCTTCCGGGGGAAGCCTTTTCCCGAGCCGCTCCTTTAATGCGGTGATATACTCCAGTTCAGTGGACTGCATTGGGATTTGCCTCCAGGAGCTTGCCTACCGAGACGGTGAAATTCAGCCACTCGTCCCGCAATTCTCGTTCTTTTTGTCTTCCCTGATCTGTGAGGGCGTAATATTTCCGCGGCGGCCCTTCGCCCGACTCCTGCAGATACGTGCTCATAAGTCCTTCTTCCTTCAGGCGCCGCAGCAGGGGATAGATCGTCCCTTCGGAGATATCGATCCGTTTCGAGATCTCGTAGACGAGCTCGTACCCATAACAGTCCTTACGCACAAGCATCGAAAGGACGCAGAGTTCCAGTACGCCTTTTTTAAACTGAATATTCATCTCATTCTCCGTACCGGCCAGATTACCCGTTTTCCCGGTCTCCACCCAGGAGGCCAGGAACGGTAGTGGCCGATGCACTGAATTGTGTCAGACATGGTATCTTGCATTGCAAGGTATATTGCAATGTTGATAGGGCGCGTATATAAAAATATTGGAAAGCCGGAAAAAAACAAGCCGGATTTTTTGTGGACTCCTGCGCAACGGGAGGGAAGATCCCACACTCGCGCATGCGACGTTCTCAGGCCGGTTCCTGATCGGGAATTCCGGGCAGCCGGTCCCGGAAGTACCAGAATACGAGCGCGAGTACCACGTACGCGAGCGTGACGAACCAGCCGAATTCGCCGAGCATCGCATCTCCGGCGGGAGTTGTTATGGTAAGGGCCGGGTAGAACTGCTGGATAAAATAGTTCCAGAACCCGTGGAAAAGGATCGCGGTCCAGACGCTGCCGGATGCGAGGCGGAGCCATGCGAGAACGACACCCGCGCCCATGACAGAGGGGACGAAGACCGCGAGCGAGTACCAGACAGGACCGGTCCCATGGTAGGTCCCGAACAGGATGAGGGGGAAGTGCCACACCGCCCAGATCGCAGACGAGAGGAGAGCGAGTCCGGTGAAGTTCATCCGTTTCGCAAGCTCCGGAACGAGGAATCCCCGCCACCCGATCTCCTCGCCTGCCGCAGCGAAGAGATTGAATGCGATCGAGTAGAGCAGAGCGGGGATGAACGCGAGAGAGAGGACGATCGCTGCATGTTCCTCGTTGAACGGGGCGACACCCGAGATCCACGCCGTTCCGAACATCACGAGGCCGACACCGACCGGGATGAGTATAGATGCCAGGAGCCAGCGGGCCGGTCCGGGTGCGAAGCCGAACCCTTTCAGGTCTCGCTGGTATGCGAGACGGGTAATGACCGCTGCGGCCGCCGGACACCACATCACCGCGACCGTGGATAGGTAAAGACTCGTGGCGTTCGCCGCAACCGCGGGCGTAGTGATGGTGAGGTACCAGAAGACCGACGAGAGGACGAATGCGAGGACGACGAAGGTAATGAGAGGCTTCCAGGGGGAGGGACCGGAATTCCGCATTGATCCAGCGGTCAGCATGAAGAGTATTCTTGCCTATGTTCATGGAATATTTTTCCGTTCGATCGGGAAGGCTATGCATCCGGCTTCCTGCTCTGTCGGGAGATAAGGAATCAGAAACTTTGTTTCACTTCCCGAAGCCTCCCTGAAGTGACAGCAAAGGATCGCGGGCTGTCGGGATCTTTGGAACCGTACCCGCTTCATCGCACCTGAAGAAGAGGAGGCCGTCAGGTCTGGAAGATATCCAGGTTCACAGGTCGCTGCCAGGCGTTTTTGAAACCCTGCCGGTAATCATAAAAGTTCAAAGGGTGAACAATCGGATCAATGAATCCGGGATCCACCGATGATGTCATCCTGTTCTCCGAGGTCCAGTATTTCCGGATGAAAGGGATCTGGGTCCTGCTGGGGACCATCGCGGTCATCGCCTGGTATACATTTATATTCCAGGTGGTGCTCGGCGAACCGCTCGGCACAAATCCTGTACCTGACATCGTTCTTTTTGTCCTGCTCGTGATCTTCGGAATTCTTTTTCCCCTCTGGTTCTTTGTCATGAGGCTCGAGGTCAGTGTCGGCCGGGAGACGCTCAGCTTCAGGTTCTATCCCATGCAGATCAGGTGGAGGTCGATTCACGCGGATCGGATATCGGGTGCGGAAACAGTCACCTACCGTCCTCTCCGGGATTATGGCGGGTGGGGGATCAGGTACGGGAGAGGCGGCATGGCATACAACGTCTCCGGGGACCGGGGAGTAGACGTCCGTCTCGTCGACGGGAAGGCATTTATGCTCGGTTCACAACGGCCTGAAGAACTGGAGATGGCAGTGAGGGCCATGCACAGGCCACGGGGCCGGACAGCCGGCACGGGAATATCCTGAAAGGAGGGGCGGGTTCAAACGACTCATGCTTCAGGCCGCTCATCTTCCATGAGTTAACTGCGATTCGCACAGACGTGGAGACTTTTTGCAATCCTGTCAGCGTAAATTAAAGAATCATACGCCTGAACCAACGGGATATCCGGCATTTCAGCTCCAAATCCGGTAACTGCTCTCCCCGACCCCCGCACATTTCGTCGTCCCGTCAGATGGCCAGGAACCCGGCCGGCAGCATGTGCGTCGCAAGCATCACGCTGTTGATATTCAGGTGCTCATTCCAGCCCGGTGTCATCTGGTTCTTCCGGTCAGTCCAGAACCTCCCGATCTCTTCGCCAAGCGGTATAAACCGGACGAGTGCCTCACACGTCCCTTCGGCCGCTGCCCTGTCCGGGAGGCCGGGAACATTCGTGACCACGTCCCTGATATCCGACGCTCCCAGAAGCCCGATCGAGAGTCCGAGTTCGCGGAAAGCCAGGCGATATCCGGCAGGGATGGTGAGCGTCCCGCCCGCTGCGAAGGACTTTATACCGAGAAGCGAGGCCTCGAGGACATCCTGGAGGATCTCCGCCAGGCCCGGGGTACCCCTGACCATCAGCCGTGCTACCCTGTTCGCATCAAAGAGGAGTCCCCCGGTCCCGAGCGGGTCGTCGGTGGCGAGAGCCAGCCCGCGTGTCATCGCCGCCATGTCGGCGATCTGTCCGGACAGGTCGTGCCTGCGGAGAGGTTCCCCGAAGTCCCCGGCTGCCTCCGAAAGTTCGAGGTACGTGACCAGGCCGTCGAGCGGGTCGTGCATCCCCATCGAGGTGACAAGCGGGCGGGAGAGGTCGAGGCTCATTTTCCAGTACATCCTTTTCCGTCCTCCGGCGGGGGGAACATATACGAACCGCTCGTGGACCGCATTCGCGAGTTCGAGCGCCCATGTGTTGAATTTAGGGTCACCTGTGACCCTGCTTACCCGGTTGAGGGCATGCATCCACTTGGTCAGGTAGTGGTAGTACTGGCCGTCCCGATCCCACTCGAGCTGATCATCATAGATCTCGGCAGGCTTTCGCTCGGGGAGGTCTTTTCCGATCCTGAGTCCCCCTCTCGTCGGGTGCAGTCTCCCCTCCGCGTCAGGGAGGCCGCTGATCCAGCCGGTCCGTGAATCATCCTCCCGGTGACGGCCGAGGGTAGTATGGACCTGGTCGACGAGGCGGAGGGTAAGATCCCGCCATTCGGTATCTCTGGTCTGCCGGTGAAGTTCGAGGAGATTGCATACGGCGAATGCATCCGTCCAGAGGTACCGTTTCGGGCGTTCGCTCACGGGTTCGAGGCCGGTCCGGGCGGCGAAGTCCAGCATGATCCTTTTAGCGACGGTCAGGGTATCCGGCATTGTGCTTCGATATCACGCTCCGGATGAAAATGGTTTCGGAATCCGTGACTTTCCTGCGGGGAGATTCATACGCCGGCCGGGCGGGGAAAAAGGCGCCCTGAATTCCCGGGCGGTCCCCCGGACCCGGGCGGAATAAGAAATACAGGGGGTCATTTATCCTGAAATGTTCCCATAAGATCGGCCTTACCCTTCGTTCTTATTTCCGTTGCCGGGATCACCGGGGATCCGTACGAACGACAGCCCAATGCATACCAGCGCGAGAGCTGCGCCCAGGAGAAGTACAGGAAGATCCTGCCGGGAAAGGAGAAAGACGCTCATTACAAGTCCTGCCACCGGGATTAACGGGACCCCGCCGGGGGAGAACGGGATCCGGAACGGCCTTTTCAGGCCTGGCGAACGGAACCTGAGGACGATGACCGTGGCATTGATCGCGATGAAGCTGACGTACAGCGTGAAGTTGGTGACATTCGCGACGAACGCGATGTCGCCGGAAAAGATAAAAACGACTGCGAGGGCGGTTGTCACCAGGATAGCGACCCACGGCGTCCTTCTTCCCGGGAGGACGAGGGCGACGGCCCCCGGCATAGAAGGCGAACCGGCCATTCCATACAGGATCCTGGTGGAGGCATACAGCGACAGGAGCACGGTGTTCCCCGTCGCGAAAAGCGCGATTCCGGATATCAGTATCGCTGCATCCGGGCCTAGCGCATTCCCTACGATCTCTGAAAACGGGGCATCCGATGCCCCGAGGTCCTGCCACCCGATCAGGGATACCGCGGACAACGCGACAAGGATGTAGATCGCGGTGCTTATGGTCAGGGCGAGGATGAGGGCCCTGGGAACAGTCTTCTCCGGATTTCTCGCCTCTTCCGAGAATTTTACCATGGACTCGAATCCCTGGTAAGCGAAGAAAATGAGGGCCGATGCGGCGAGGAGGCCGGAGAAGCCGAGGGGCATCTCCAGGTAATTCACGTCGCCCAGGTGGGGGATGCCGAGGGCGATGATGAGGACCAGTCCCGATACCTCGATGAGCGTAGCGACGACTGCTACCCGTGCAGTCTCTTTCACCCCGTACAGGAGGACCACAGTAAGGATGAGTAGGATCCCCAGCGCCGATACCTGCACCGGGAGAGCCATAAGAGCGGAGACATATCCTGCGAAGCCGAGTGCGACGGTCGTTGCGGCCAGGATTCCCGACAGGAAGACGAGGAGCCCGATGACGAATGCGAGGCGCTGGCTGAACGCACTCCCGACGTAGTCGTACTCGGCCCCGGCTTTCGGGAACATCGACGAAAGCTCGGCATAACTCATGCAGGTGAAGAACGCGATGGCTGCGGAGATGACAAAGGCGGCCCAGAGTGCGTTTCCCGAGAGTCGTGCTCCCTCCCCGATGAGCACATAGATACCGGCGCCAAGGATGATCCCGACGCCGGACAGGGTGACCTCGACGAGACCCAGTTCACGCCTGAGCGGGGGGGAGGATCGGGCTATCGGGCCGGTCATGCGTCTATCATCCGTTGCATCCGGCGTACAAAAAAGTAGCGAGTGGTGCAGCACAATTGCATGTCCGGATGAACGGGTTGAAGAAGAAGCAGGTTCACTCCTGATTTCTTCTTCCAGGATTCAGCGTCCATGGGCCGGGGGTCGCCATAGCTTTTTATTTTATAAAGAGTATTGTGGCAGACATTAGCATTTGAAAGGAGGAAAATATAAAATGCCGTACATTACTGTCGGAAAGGAGAATTCAGGGGATATCCACCTCTATTACGAAGACCACGGCGCCGGGAAACCGGTCGTCCTGATTCATGGTTTTCCATTGAGCGGTGCATCATGGGAGAAGCAGACCAAGGCCCTGGTCGATGCAGGTCACCGGGTTGTCACGTACGACCGCAGGGGGTTCGGCAAGTCTGACAGGCCGGCTTCAGGCTACAATTACGCCACCTTCGCCGAAGACCTGCACAAGCTCGTGAGGGAAATCGACCTCCACGATGTCACGCTGGTCGGTTTCTCGATGGGAGGTGGAGAGGTCGCACGCTACCTGGGCACCTACGGGTCCGCCGGTGTCCGGCAGGCGGTCTTTATCTCTGCGATACCGCCGTTCCTGTTAAAGACGCCCGACAACCCCGCGGGTGTGGAAAAAGCTGTCTTCGACGATTTCCAGCAGGCCATTCTCGCAGACCGCCCTCTGTTCCTCACGCAGTTTTTCCAGACGTTTTACAACGCCGATGTTCTCAGGGGAAAGCTCGTAAGCGAACAGGCAATCCAGCTCAGCTGGAATGTCGGGGCGGGCGCTTCCCCAATAGGAACGTACCACTGCGTCACCTCGTGGCTGACCGATTTCCGGAAAGACCTTGCACGGATCAACGTCCCCACACTGGTCATACATGGGGATGCAGACCGGATCTGCCCCCTGCATGTAACCGGAAAGCTCACCCATGAGGCAGTGAAGGGAAGCAGGCTCGTGGTGGTCGAGGGTGGACCCCACGGCCTGAACTGGACCCATGCGGACATTGTCAATCGTGCACTGCTCGAATTCCTCGGTCCGGGGAAGTGACAACCGCGGGCCGGGGTACCCGTGCCGGATGGGATGGCCCCCGGGGATAGTTTTTTGAAAAAATGTCTTAACGCGGGATTTTCCTGTTCGAGACAAGGTACAGGGCACCTGCGATACCGGCCAGGCTTCCCCAGAGGGCGGGCGGAGATCTCCTTTCCTCTGCAGGCGGCAATGTCGCAGGTATAGTGGCCGGGGTCTCGCCGATTGTCACCAGGGTGGAGCGTTCAGTAAGAGTCGCAGCCAGGGTAATTGAAAGGTTTGACTCGGCTGCCAGCCTCCCCTTCTGCGCCGGCAGGTACCGCGGGTCGAGGGAGAGAGCCTTGTCATACGCGCTTACGGCGCCGGGGTAGTCCCCAAGACCTGCGAGCGCATCCCCTTTCTTCGCCCAGGCCGCCGCATACCCGGGCTCGAGGAGGAGCGCCCTCTCGTACAGGGGGAGCGCTGATGAATATCTGCCCTGAGCTGAGAATGCATTTGCCTTCCCGTAATATGCGAGGTATCCGTATTCCGGGGATATCACGAGGGCCCGATCATATGCGGCGATCGAGTCGTCGTACCACCCGAGACTGTAGAACGTGTTCCCCTTCTCGTACCATGCCTTCGAGTACGCGGGACTGATGGAAATTGCCACGTCAAGAGCGGCAATTGCACCCGTATAGTTGCCAAGCCCTTCCAGGGCGACTCCTTTCCCGCACCACGCGGTCGACATCCTCGGCTCAAGGGCTATCGCCTTGTCGTACATGCCGATGGCCTCCTGGTATTTCCCCTCGCTGACCAGTTCGTCCCCGCGAAGAGTATAGGTCCCTGCAAACTGGGCGACAGCCGGAGTAACGAGAAGGAAGAAAACCGGGAGCATCCAGATGACGATACGTGTGTGTCCTGAACATCTGCCTGTCACGAAAAATCACTCCTGCCGGCCCTGGGAGGATACCGGTGAGGGAAGATCTGATGCGGGGATGAAAAATATTGTCATCCCTATCCGGGCAAAAAGGTCCTCCCTCCCATCTCACCAGGTCCGGCTTCTTGAGGTCAGGCGCCAAATATCCTGATCGATATGATCACCATCCTCGATACCGTTCGTGCCGGTGACCAGCCGTGGCAGGTGGAGGCGGTCGCCCTCGCAGAGAATACATACCCGGCAGCCCTCCTTGAACAGGTCGCGATGGGGAGCGTGGTGATCATGCAGCGGGGAAAGCGGCTAACCGGTATCGGGAGGGGTCTCCGGACGAAGGTAAACGTCAACCTCGGGACGTCCTCGACAAAGGTGTCCCTGGCTGACGAGCTTGGAAAGGCCGCGATCGCAGAGACATTCGGTGCCGACACGATCAGCGATCTCTCCATGGGAGGGGATATCGATGCGATCAGGGAGGAGATCCTCATCCGGACGACACTCCCGGTCACTACCGTCCCCGTATACCAGACAGTGGTAGAGAAGGGGCTTTCGGGCATGACGGAAAAAGATATCCTGACCACCATGCGAAAGCAGGCGGAACAGGGCGTCAGCTCGTTCGTCGTCCACTGCGTGACAGGAAAAATGCTTGACGAGGTACGCAAGCGGAAGAGGGTCCTCGGGATCGTCTCGAAGGGAGGGTCCATGACGAGTGCGCACATGCTGCTCAACCAGTGCGAAAACCCGTTCATCGAGCACTATGACGAGATCCTGTCGCTTTGCAGGGAACACGACATCGTCCTCTCGCTCGGAAACACCGCCCGGAGCGGTTGCATCCACGACCGCCGGGATAAGATCCAGCTGGAGGAACTCGGTACCAATATCGCCTTTGCCAGGCGGGCGCACGAGGCCGGAGTCCAGGTGATCATCGAGGGCTGTGGCGGGCACATCCGGGGCGACAGGATCTCCAGGTACATACGGGCATACAAGAACGCATCGCCGTTCCCGCTCTTTGTTGCAGGCCCCCTTCCTACCGATATCGCCGCCGGGTATGACCATATCGCAGGATGCGCCGGGGCGAGCCTCGCAAGCGCTGCAGGAGCCGATTATCTCTGTTATCTCACCCCGGCAGAACACCTCGGCCTCCCAGGTCCCTCCGCCGTGAAGGAAGGATTGATCGCGTTCCGGATTGCCGCCCACATCGGGGACACCATGAAATACGGCAGGGACGCGGAGGACCGGGAGATCGCGCTGATGAGAGCCGCCCTCGACCGCGAGGGCCAGGTCCGTAAGGCGCTCGATCCGGCAAGGGCAGCGGAGCTCTGTGGTAACGAGCCTGAATGCACGATGTGCGGTGAGCACTGCGCGATACGGATTATGAAAGAACTGGACAGGGGCACTCCCGCAAAGAAAGGTCATTGAGAGGGATCGATCCGGTAAGATCCTGGGAAGAGATTACCCTTTAATTCGCCTCGTTCTTTTCTTAAATGTAACCAGCTCCAGGACCGGGTGACCGGACCGTCCGTTCACTCCAGTGGAGACCCTGCAATCGGAATAACTATACCTTCACCCGCGGATACCCCAGTAAGACTGGGGGTTTCGGATCGGATCATCCCCGGAAGATACCAGATCCCGGGTCCAGTACCGGCCCTCAGCTCACCTGGAGGGGGAAGAATGAGAAGGATATGGATTCCTGCGACCCTGCTTGTGCTCGCCTGCATGGTCTTTCCGGTCACGGCTGCATGGCACATCGTGACTGTTGATGCCGCCGGCGATGTCGGGGAATTGTCATCGCTTGCACTCGACAGCCTGGGCAGACCGCACATCAGCTATTTTGACCAGACCAATTCCGACCTGAAATACGCATGGAGGGATGCGGCCGGATGGCACAGGGTACGGGTGGACCGCGCCGGTGATGTAGGATCATACCATTCCCTCGCGCTCGACTCCGCGGGCAGGCCGCGTATCAGCTATTATGACCGTACTAATTACGACCTGAAGTTTGCGTGGAATAACGGGGCCGGATGGCAAAAAACCACCGTGGACAATCCCGGAGACGTTGGCGCCTATAACTCCATTGCTCTTGACAGCGCAGGCTGGCCCCGCATCAGCTACTACGATAGTTCCAACGCAAACCTGAAGTACGCATGGACGACCGGTTCTATGACGGGATGGTATGCAACAACGGTGGACAACAGCCCCGGGGACGTGGGCGGGGGCACATCACTGGCAATCAATGGCGCAAACCAGCCACGCATCAGCTACCATGATTCCACGAATCAGGACCTGAAGTACGCATGGAAGGACGCATCCGGGTGGCACAGGGCCGTCGTGGCGGGGCCTCATGATATCATGCCTGGATCCCCTCGCTCGCTTGAAGTGGACAGCACCGACCAGTCACACGTCGCATATTTCGACGGTACGAATTCTGACCTGAAATATGCCTGGAGATCCGCAGGCATCTGGTACCGCGGGACGGTGGACAGTTCCGGTTTCACGGGATTTGACGCCTCCCTGGCTCTCGACAGCGGGGGGCGGGCCCATATCAGTTATTTCGACATTACCAATACGCGCCTGAGATATGCCTGGGAAGACGCGAGCGGGTGGCACAGGGTCACCGTGGACAGTGCTGGCGATGTAGGACGAGGTACTTCGATCGCCATCGATGGTGCAGGGCGCCCGCACATCAGCTATTACGACAAGAGCAATGGAAACCTTAAGTATGCATGGAGGGACTGAGGGGATTCCCTCTGCCGTTTTTGGGAATAATACGGGCTCCGTGAGCAGGATCCGGTTCTTCCGTGCGGGCGACTCATTTCGGGATCGCGAAGGCAGATAACCGGGCAAGCCTTTATCGGGTGGGAGTAAGAGATCAGGATCGTTGGGGGGTTGAAATAACGGATGTCGTCGATTCGGGCAGGACAAGCGGGGATTCTCTCCCGCATTATTGTCATTGTGCTGGTGGCGTTCATCACAGGAGAACCAGCCTTCGCGCAGGCAGATTATTTTATCGAGGTCGTTCCGGTCGGCACCCGCCACATCGGTGAGAAGATCATCATTACCGCGACGACAAACCTTCCGCCTGGTGAGGCGGTCCTCTTCGAGGTTCGATCGGCCATGCCCGTACCCCTGAAGAGCCGGACCGGGGAGTTCTCAGGTGCATCTGGTACAGTAACCGTTCCTCCCCGTGCGGGCCGTACCTCCACGGTCGGTTTCGACCTTGATCTCTCGACGTTCAAACCAGGCAATTACCAGGTGACGGTCCAGGCCGTAAAACATCAGGTGACTGGTTCGGGAATGTTCAGCGTAGAGGCTGCGATCATCCTGGAAAAACCGGTCCCCTCGTTTACCTTCTCCCCGCTTCTGCCACTCGTTAATCAGCCCGTCACCTTCAATGCCTCATGTTCGACGGCCGGGCAGGGGAGGATCATCAGCTACCGGTGGGATCTCGACGACGGGAGAGGGTTTACCGACCCGTCCGACTCTCCGGAGATCCTCCACACGTTCGGGACAGCCGGGACCTTCACCATCGGCCTGGAGGTAACGGACAGTAATAAGCAGCAGGCCCGGACCTACCACCGGGTCCAGGTCGGGCTGCCTTCCCCTCCGATTGCAGACTTTTCCCTGTCGCCCGAAAACGGGTACGCATCGCAGGACATTCCCCTCGAGGTGGCCGTGTCCGACAGGTCAACGGGGGATCCGGTCACATGGGCCTGGTCCGTCGACGGAAGGGTGGTATCTGAGAGCAGGACCTTTTCCGGGTACCGCTTCACGGAAACCGGCACCCATACCGTCGGGCTCACGGTCGGCAATAAATATGGCACCGGGACAAAGGAAAGGAACGTCACGGTATTCCGCCCGGCCGGATCGGAAGTCGAAACGACAACTCCGGTCGGGACTGTGATTACGGTCCCCCCGACAGTCATTCCCCCGGAAACGTGCAGGATATTTACCATTCCCTGCGAATGGTTCGGACTCATCCCTCTTGGAGCAGCCGTGGTCCTCGCATATCGCTACCTGAAGGAAAGACCAAAAAAAGGGGAGGACGGGCCACGCAAACATGACCCGGAAAAGTCAGTCAGGAAATCCAAAGAGAGGCGACCGCCTGATGTGACAATCGACGCCCGCGGGGGGATCGGGTCCGTGGCAGGGGGGCCGAAGAACCTTGATATCCATCTGGATTCCGAGGCCGGGATAGAACATCCGGACATGGTGAAGAAGAAAGGAGGTGAATGATGACAGTCCAAAACACCGCACAAGAAGAGATAAAGAGCGAGATCAAAAAGATGGTGAAGAAACAGGAGTTCCTGGACCAGAAAAGTGAATTTTCCGGGATGACCGGGGCCTACCTGGAAAAGACCGGGAGATCTGAGGACGATGCCTGGCAGGCGGTGACAGAAAAGATCGTCGAGGTCCTCCCGAATTACCTCACGGAGGGGCTCCTCACCTGCTCGCTGGAGACGATTTCCGACCAGGAGGCCTGTCGGAAAGTCATCGCGGAGAAAAGAGAGAGGAAACTCACCATCACCCCGGGGAGTAATTTCCCCCGCATCACTTTTCCGACGTTCTACCCGTACCTCGAGCTCATACTGCGGGCAGGGCCGGTCGATCTTTTCAGGACAAAGACCACCTTCATGGTCGAGGGATCGATGTACCTGAAGAAAGCTACGATCAATTTCGTGGAGGAACGGGTCGGAAGCATCTCGGGCGACATCGAAGTCCTGGTGAAGATATCGCTCTGCAAGGGCAAATTCGCGGCGATTCTGCACGAGTTTAAGAAAGAGATCCACGTTACGTGAATGTTGTCCCCAAATCCCCCCGGGGAGCATAACGCAGAATCTCCCGGAACAATGAAACATGAAAATAACTGGCGAAGGACTCCGATCCTACCCCGCGTTACTTGTGTGGATGCGGGGACATCCGGAGTACCGGCCCACCAGTGCTGGCATGAAAAATATCCGCGACACTTGTTCCCTTTTCAGAAAAATTTTCCAAAAATCGCCCAAAATCGGGAAGGGGGCAATAATTTTATATGGAATGACCCAAGTATGGTTCTTTATGAAAGAGAAAGGGAGCCAGAAAGGGAAAGGAAGAAAGGTTGAAAGCGCTGATGTG
>JAJRBP010000205.1 GCA_028679405.1 Methanoregulaceae archaeon
TCAGGTTTCTCCCGCCGGCCCTTGACCGGGTGTACTTCTCGAATTCCGGGGCCGAGAGTATCGAGGCAGCCCTGAAACTCGCCCGTCACCACACGAAACGGAAGTACTTCATCTCCTTTTATGGCGGTTTTCATGGAAGGACATTCGGGGCGCTCTCCCTGACCGCGGCAAAGGTCATCCAGAGACGGCATTTCGGCCCGTTCCTTCCGGTCGTGCACTCGCCCTACCCAAATCCGTACAGGCCGTTTCCGGGAGGATGCGGTGACTGCCTCGAGGACGTACTCCACAACCTCGTTACCGAGATATTCCGGACCGAGGTCGCACCCGATGAGGTCGCCGGGATCGTTGTCGAGCCGATCCAGGGAGAGAGCGGATATATCGTCCCCCCGGCGGGATTCCTCGCAAGGCTCCGGGAGATCTGCGACGATTACGACATCATGCTAATCGACGACGAGGTCCAGTCCGGGTTCTTCCGGACCGGGAAGTTCCTCGCGATCGAGCACTCCGGTGTGACTCCTGATATCGTCTGCCTCGCGAAGGCCGCAGGGGGAGGTCTGCCCCTCGGTCTGACCGTGGCCTGCAGCGAGGTGATGACCTGGCCGGCAGGCTCCCACGCGAGCACGTTCGGAGGAAATACGCTCGCCTGTGCTGCCGGGCGGGCAGTCCTGCAGGTCATGGGGGAGCCAGGATTCGGAGACCGCGTCGCAGAGGCCGGCAGTCACCTGCTCGGGGGGCTCGAAAAGATTATGAACGAATTCCCGGTCGTAGGGGACGTCAGGGGGATTGGCCTTATGTGCGGTATGGAACTCGTGGAGGACCGGGTCACGAAGGAACCGGCCGCCGCCTGGCGGGACAGGGCAATGGTCCGGTCATTCGAACGGGGTCTTGTACTTCTACCGGCAGGTGAATCGGTTATCAGGTTCTGCCCGCCGCTGACCATCACGGACGAGGATATCGATACCGGACTCGGAATTCTCCGTCAGGCAATAGCAGAGGGGACGCACGATGTCTGAACGGATAACGTATACCTCGACCGAGGGCAACGAGTCGTTTCATGCTGCGTACGAGATGGCCCTGGAGGGGATCGCCCCGTTGCTCGGACAGGTACATCCAATCCACATCGGGCCGGACGAGATCATGACGGGGCGCCAGTTCGAGGTAAGGTCCCCGATCGACCGGTCGATCCTGATCGGATCGTTCCAGTCGGGCGGAGAGGGGGAGGCGGAGAAAGCGGTCGCAACTGCTGCAGATGGATCGGCGGACTGGGACGGAACTCCATGGAAGGAGCGGGTGGCTGCGGTCCGTTCCGCGGCGGACGATCTCGACAGGAAAAAGTACGAGCTCGCAGCTCTGGTCACCCTGGAGGTGGGGAAGAACCGTTTCGAGGCGATCGCGGAGGTGGCCGAGGCGGTGGACATGATCCGGTACAACTGCAGGGTCTTTCTGGAACACGAGGGGTTCGTCCTCCCGATGTCCCCGGTGGCGGAAAATGAGCGGAGCGAGAGTGTAATGAGGCCGTACGGGGTCTTTGCAGTTATTTCGCCCTTCAACTTTCCACTCGCCCTCGCGGGCGGGATGACCTCGGCTGCCCTGCTCGCAGGGAACACGGTGGTGTTCAAACCTGCCTCGGCATCCCCGCTCTGCGGCCTGATGCTTTACCTTGCGTACCGGGGCGGAGGGGTCCCGCCCGGAGCGATCCACCTGGTTACCGGCCCGGGAAAGCCTTTTGGCAGCGTGGTAACCAGCCATCCGCTCGTGGACGGGATTGCGTTCACAGGTTCACGCGATGCGGGGATGTGGCTGTATCGGACCCTCGCGGCGAACCAGCCGTTTTCAAAACCGCTGGTGGCAGAGATGGGAAGCAAGAACCCGGTGATCATAACCCCTGCTGCCGACCTGGATGCCGCGGTCGAAGGGGTCGTACGATCGGCCTTCGGATACGGCGGCCAGAAATGCAGCGCCACTTCCCGGGTCTACGTCGACTCCCGCGTTGCGGAATCTTTCCTGGGTAAACTTCGCGAACGAACGGACTCGCTTCGGGTCGGCGACCCCCGCGAAAAGGATGTGTACCTGGGACCGCTTGTCGAGGAGAGTGCGGCAGGGAAATTCCGGGAAGCGGTGGAGCTCGCAAGGAAAGATGGCGGCACTATCGCGACCGGTGGTACAGTCCTCGAAGGGGGGCTGTTCGGGAGAGGCAGTTATGTCCGCCCGACGATCGTGACCGGCCTCCCGCATGGACACCATCTCACCCGTGACGAGCTCTTTGTCCCGTTTGTCGTAGTCGAGACGGTTTCCTCCCTCGACGAGGCGATCCGGGCAGCAAACGATACCGAGTACGGACTGACTGCAGGAATATTCTCCAGGGACGCAAAAGAGATCTCCAGGTTCTTCTCAGGGATCCGGTTCGGGGTCTGTTATGCGAACCGGAAGGGTGGGGCGACGACCGGCGCATGGCCGGGAGCCCAGCCGTTCACCGGGTGGAAGGCAAGCGGATCGACCGGGAAGGGAACGGGCGGTCCTTACTACCCCCTCTCTTTCATGAGGGAACAGGCGAGGACGAGGGCAACGTGAGTGGAAAAGAAACAGGGGGAGAGTCAACCGGTCCCCTTAACAACAACCCTGGTTTGTCCGGGGAGAGAGCCTTAAGAGACTGTGATATGTGTGAATTCGTGCGAATGCGCGACAAACCAGGTACTGTTCCTCGACTTCATTCTTTTGTTGTACACTCGCAGGAT
>JAJRBP010000105.1 GCA_028679405.1 Methanoregulaceae archaeon
CTCCTGATGCGGGATCGGTCCGGATCGGGGGGATCGATATCCACAGGAATCCTTTCGATGCAAAGCTGCAAATGGGGGTCATCCCTGAAAACGGCACCGTTTACAGCGATCTGACAGCCGAACAGAATCTTCTCTGGACGGCAAAATTCTACGGGATGGACCGCGCTTCCCGCACCCGGCGGGCAGCGGAGATCCTGTCACGCCTGGGGCTCACCGAACGGAGAGGCGATCTCGTCCGCTCATTCTCGAAAGGGATGAGGCAGCGGATCAGCATCGCATGTGCGATCATCCACTCCCCACCCGTGCTGCTGCTTGATGAACCGACCACGGGACTGGACGTGTACAGCCGAAGACTCGTGATTGACACGATCCGCCATATGAACAATGAGGGGAGCACCATCCTCCTGACCACCCATAACATAGAGGAAGCAAATGCCCTCTGTACGAATATCGGGATCATCAGCAAGGGAAAGATCATCGCAACGGGAAGCCCGGAGAAACTCAAGAAGACCTTCGACACTTCGAGGTACATCGAGATCTCGTTTGAATATCCAGTGCCGGGGGAATTGTTCTCCGGCGGGAGGATTACCCGTGTCGAGAACTGGGGGGACAAGTGGCGGATTTACATGGACGATCCGGACGAAGCGGTAAAATATCTGGCCGATCTTGCAGAACGGAACAACTTGAGGATCGTGTCCATCGCCAGCTCGAACCCGACTCTCGAAGAGGCATTCGTCCGGCTCACCACGGGGGCATGACCTGGTATGCATATCTTCTTCCGGAGTATCCTGATGGTGGCCGAGAAAAACATGCGGATCTATTATTTCAAGGGACCAGTAGTCGTTTTCGGCCTGCTCTTTCCTCTCCTGATGTTCTTTACCTTCTTTATCGGGAGAAATCTTGATATCGTGCTCTTTTTCCCCGGTTTTATCGGAATGATGCTGTTTTTTACTGCGTCATCGGTCGGGCCCCTTATTACTCCCTGGGAGAAGCGGGAGAAAACCTATGAGCGGCTCCTTTCTCTCCCGGTAATCCTTGAAAGCGTCATCCTGGGCGATCTCCTGGCCGGGGCGATATTCGGAGTCCTCATCACGACGATCGTCTGGATAGTGAGTGCGGCGATCCTCAACCTGCCCCTTGCGAATGCAGGGCTGCTCGCTCTTGGATTCCTGCTTGGTTCCATCACCTTTGCCGCCCTCGGCACCCTCCTCGCGTCACCTACCACGGATAACCCGTCGAATATCATGATGCTCTCAAGCCTTGTCCGGCTCCCGCTTATCTTCGTGAGCGGGATCTTTATCCCGCTCAACCAGCTGGGTGGCCTGGAATGGGTCCTCACCTCGTTCTCCCCCCTCACGTACCTGGTCGACCTTTTCCACGCGGCAATCCTTGGCGACGCGGTCTACCCGGCGTCCATCGATGCCCTGGTGCTGGTATTCGTGGTCCTGGTCTTCATCGGCCTCACGAAAATCATCCAGCGGAGGAACCTGGTGAAAGGAATTTAGCGTCATGGAAAAACCGGGGAATCGTTCCATGGAACCTGGCCGGACACGGGAGCCGGGATACCCATCTCTTCGCGAGGCGACGGGCCTAACAGTCGTCTGACCGGCTGATACCTTCAGGTTCATCGAAGGTCCGGGTTACCTTTATCAGCAATTCCGCCAGTGAGCAATCCCATATGAGGAAGATTCTTTCGTTTACCAACATCTCGGTGGATGGATTTTTTGCAGGACCGGACGGCGGGATCGACTGGTTCAAGCCTGCCGATGACGAGGAGCGGAAATTCTCCGGAGAGTCCTCGAAGGAAGCCGGCACCCTGGTCTTCGGCCGCACGACCTACGAGATGATGGCACAGTACTGGCCGACCCCGGAAGCAAGGAAGAACGACCCGATCACTGCCGGGGTTTTGAACAGTGTCCAAAAGATCGTGTTCTCCAAGACGATGAAACCGGTAAGGGACGGTCCTGTCTGGAAAAATGTCAGGGTCCTTCGCGAGATAGTCCCCGAAGAGATCCTCCGCCTGAAAGAGGTGGGGGAGGGGGGCATCGCCATCCTCGGGAGCGGGACCATCGTCCGGCAGTTCGCAAATCTCGGGCTCATCGATGAATACGGCCTGATGGTCAACCCGGTAGTCCTGGGTGCCGGCAGGCACCTGTTTCAGGACGTGAACCGGATGAACCTGGAGCTGCTCGAATCCCGTACGTTCGGGAACGGGAATGTGTACCTCAGGTACAGGCCGGTGTGAAAGGTGAGAGGGTGCGGCTACTTCTCTGCCCCGGAAGATCTTTCGGATGGTCGTCCGCCCACAGGATAATTTCTCCCGGCGCCTCGGCCGAAACTCGTCCAGCCACCAGGGATCACCTGCGGCAACAACAAATCGGATCATCCGCCTGGACTCCCTTGCGGGGATGCTCAGAACCGTTCCTTTGGGCTCTCCAAGCCCGTAATAAGTGAAGAACAGCATCCGGGAATTCAGCGGGTGCCATCCATCGGCCACAACCAGGGATGCCCCGGTTGACTCCGTCTCGATTGCATTTTGCCCGGATTCCTTACGTATAGCATCATCCAATTTATGCCCCCATTTGGCCTCTTTTTTATTCCGGTTTGTCTGGGCCTGATCTTCTCATTCCATTGACAAAAACGGGGGAGAAAAACACACAGTGACGAAGAGTTATACATATCGTCCTGCACTGAATGGATATCCCCGGGAATGCTTTGATTCCCTTCACACGCAGTTTCAAGCTGAAAAAAATCCGCTCGTCCAGGATTCAGGAGGGAGGTGGAAAGTTATTTCCACTCCCACCACTTGTCGTGGGTTGTCCCGTCAGGATCGATCTCGATCTCGAAGACAAGGACCACGTCGTTGAGCTTTTTCAGGGCAGCAGAGCCCGTCTGGAGATACCTGGCTCCCCGCATGCTCCAGCCTTTCCCTTTTGGCCTGACACTGATCCCGGCACCCCTCAATTCTGCCTTCTCTCCGTTCTTCAGCATCAGCACCCCGTGACCCTTGGAAGCCATCCCTCCCTGGGGGCGCTCCCACGACACGAAGGTCGCAAGCAGCGTGACTTCGTTCCCAAGGATCTTTCCTTTCTCCTCCATCGTCCTTTCAATCTTCAGGGGTCCTCCGTGATAGTGGTGGACGATGCGCTGCCCGATGACTTTCCCGGACAATTCTCCAACCATTTCGCCGATCATGTGATCACCAGGGGACCGAAGAGCTCTTCTATGTGAAATAGTTAACCCCGGCTCCACTGATGAGCGCGTAGGAAAAAGGGAAAATTCTTTCCAGGGACCGGCGGGGGAACTCACCGGCCGCAACTGTCACCTGACCGCTCCCGGACCGAGAGGGCAAAGAGTCCGGCGATTACTGCGCAGAGAAGGAAACTCGCGAAGAATCCGGTGCCGTAGCCGCTCCCGGCGATAATGATCCCGCTCACAAGAGGGCCTGCAGAATGCCCGATATCCATAATGGACGAGAGTGCGCCCATCGAGGCGCCCATCTCTTCGTTTTTCGCGATATCTGCGATATACGCGCTGGTTGCTATTGTAGAAAGCGACATCCCGACCGCAAGAAGGGAACTTGCGAGGAGGAACACCGCGTATCCTGATGCAAAAGGGAGAGCAGCGACCGAGCACCCGAGGACAAGGAGACCGGTGAAGATCTGGACACGTTTGTCGATCCTGTCAGCGATCCTTCCGAAGAAAGGCTTTGTCACCGCGATGATCAGCACCTGGACGGCAAAGAGGATCCCGGTCTCATATGCACTGATTCCACGGGAGAGGAGGACGAGCGGCAGGAATGTCTCGAACGCTCCGAAGGCAAAGTAGGTCGCCATATCCACGAGTGCCGTCGCCCGCAGTCTCCGTTCCAGGAAAAACGTTGCAAGACTCCTGCGAAACAGGGAGAACGGCAGGACCACGAGGGGACGCGGATTTTCCTCCCGCTGCATGAGGATCAGGACGACCACCGGCATTGCGGCGATCGCTGCGCAGACGTACACCATCCTGTACTGGAAGAGCCCCGGGGAAAAGGCGAAGAACGAGATGATGACCCCGCCGGCGAGAGGGGCCAGGGACCTCCCGATGAGGGTTGCGGAAGAGTATTGTCCCAGCATCTCCCCCTTCTTCTCCGGGAAACGCTCGGCAATCATCGCGGAGATGACCGGCCCGAGGATTGCTGTCGCCGTCCCGTGGAAGAACCGGACCGGGATCAGCCAGAGCGGGTCGGAGATCGCGAGGTAGAACAGGGGTGCGGAGAAAAAAACCAGCCCGGAAACGATCAGCAGCCTCCTCCGGCCCAGGTGGTCCGAGAGGACCCCCACCGGGAACGAGAAAACGATCCCTGCGAGAGGGGATACCGCTGCGATCAGGCCGATTACCGCATCACCGGCACCGAGGGCGGAAGAGAACAGGGGCAGCACGGGGTTCTTCGAGATCGTGGTTGAAAAGATGGCAAAAAAACCGATCAGGAAAACGACATACATCGCCCGGCGGTCCGGTACGGAGCGGGTCCCGATCATAAAGGAAATGATACGAGAACGACGATAAATT
>JAJRBP010000167.1 GCA_028679405.1 Methanoregulaceae archaeon
GATGAGATCCAGATCCCAAGGCGGGCCGAAACGAAGAGCGGAGCAAGAATAACAGTGATTGCCAGGAGCATCAGGCCGACGAGCGCAAGTCCGGATAAACTATGCAGGTCCTGCGAAAAATCCGGTGACCGGGGACCAGTGGAACAGTCACAGGTAGCTTCAGTCACCGGTATTCCCAATGAAATTTTTTCGATGTTAACATCAGAATAGCTAAAATAACCTGCCACCCAATAGATGACGAATGAAACAGATCGCCCTGTATGGAAAGGGGGGTATCGGGAAATCAACGACATCGGCCAATGTCTCGGCTGCGCTGGCCGAGCAGGGACTCGATGTTCTCCAGATAGGGTGCGATCCGAAGCGGGACAGTACCCGCATGCTGCTCTCCGGTCGTATGATCCCCACCGTAATGGACCTGGTGAGAGAACGCGGAGGCGATACAAGCCTTACTGTAGACGAGATTGTATTTGCCGGTTACCGTGGGGTCCGATGCGTGGAAGCCGGCGGACCGGAGCCGGGGATCGGGTGTGCGGGGCGGGGCATCATTGCCACGTTCCAGATCCTGGAGCGGCTCGGTGCCCTGCATGGGGATGTCATACTTTACGATGTCCTTGGTGACGTAGTATGCGGCGGTTTTGCGATGCCGATGCGGGAAGGCTACGCCCAGGAGGTCTACCTTGTCACTTCCGGCGAGCTGATGTCGCTCTATGCGGCGAATAACATATGTAAGGCAATAAAACGGCTTTCCTCCCGTTCGCGGAGCAGGACACGTCTTGCCGGGGTGATCTGCAACTCCAAGGACATGGCGAGGGAAGAGGAACTGGTCCGGGAATTTGCTGAGAGGATCGGGAGCAGGCTGGTCCGGTTCATCCCGCGGGACGTAACTGTCCAGCGGGCGGAACTCCATAAACAGACTGTGATAGAATATGCACCTGAATCCCGGCAGGCAGAGGTATACCGGAGACTCGCCGGGGAGATCAGCACGAATGAACGTCTGGACATCCCTGAACCGCTCTCCATAGATGAACTCGAATCCCTTGCACTCAGCTACCTGTAGGAATGGATCGTGTCATCCGGGGGATACCGAAGCAGCAGGCCCCAGGCTCACCCGCGATCCCCTCCAGTCATCAGATTCATTTCGCATGGGCGGATGCACACTTACCGGAGCACTGGCGGTTACGACCTCGGTAACCGACGGGATAAGCATTGTCCACGGACCAGCCGGCTGTGCGCACCATAACTTCTCCCTGTTCTTCTCGACGGCACTTGGAAATGACGAGGTCAGGATCCCGGCGATAGCCTCGTCATGCCTCTCTGGGGAGGATGTGATATTCGGCGGGGAGGATGCCCTCGAGATTGCATTGGATCGTGCCCGATCAAAGGATCCAGGCACGATATTCGTGCTGACATCCTGTGTGGCCGCGACGATCGGGGATGATGTCGCCGGGATCTGTGCCGAACGTACAGGAATCCCTGTCGTACTCGTCCCGACCGAAGGTTTTCTCGGAGGGGACTTCCGGAAAGGCTTCTCCAATGCGCTCATCGCGCTCTCTGACGGGTGCCGGCAGAGTGACCGGACCGGCGGGGTGAACATCATCGGTGAGAAAAACCTCGATTCCATGGCAGAAATCCACTATCGTGAGGTCAGAAGACTTCTTGCTGCGCTTGGACTGAGTGTCAATATCCGGTTCGTAAGGAATATCAGGTCTGGAGATATTCCCCGGCTGGGGTGCGGATGTCTTAATATTCTCCGGGATACGGGGCTTTCGGACGTCGGGGAACATTTTGAACATAGACTGGGGATTCCTGCGCTGGGTGGATTCCCGGCAGGACTGTCAGGAACAATTCGTTTCCTTGAATCTGCAGGCGAATGCTGCGACCTGGACTGGGCTGGTGCGGTCCTTCGGGAAGAATCTTTCCAGCGTGAGATGATCGAGGAGTTCATGAGTCTCTCAGGCCATCATGTCCGGCTGGTCATGGAACCGGGAAGTGACGGATTTTCCCATGCCTCGGAGCTCGCCGGAGCAGTCGGGCTTATTTTTGACGATGAAGGATCTCCACTTCCCGTTCCCTCGCCTTTTCCTGTAGGGACAACCGGCTGCCGGAGGCTTCTCCACCGGTGGAGGTGTGCGGTCCGTGACTGAATGCCGGGCACAGGTATGGCCGTGTGCGATGACCGGTGCCGCTGCCTGCCTTGCAGGCTTCAGTGGTCTCGGAGTGATCGTGCATGGGTCGAGCGGCTGCTTCTATTACCCCGCATCCCTCCTGCACCGGCAACTGCACGGTACTTGTATTACCGGAGAAGAGGTGGTCTTCGGTGCGGATGAACGACTCAGGTCGGTGATCCGGGATCTCTCCGGAAAATTCCAGAAAATGGCGGTAGTCACGACATGCGTACCAGCGTTGACTGGAGAGGATGTCAGGGAAATTCTTGACGGATATGATTTGATTATTGTCGAGGCACCGGGATTTCTTGGAAATTTCGAGACCGGTTACAGGGCGGCACTGGAAGCGCTCGAGCCGGAAGTCGATCAGGATGCTTCAGGGGTGAATATTGCGGGTCTTTCACTTGCCGACCCGTTCCATGCCGGAAACCTGATGGAAGCCGAGCGGATCCTGTCGATGGCCGGCTTCCAGACAGGGACCAGGTTGTGTGCCGACTCTTTTTCCAGGCTGAAGGATCTCAGTCCATTTACCATATCTGCAAACCCGGACCTCCCGTCTGGTCCCGGCACCAGGACAGGCGAGATCCTCGGTATGGCGGAGACGGAAAAGACTCTCGATAATATGGCCCGATACTGCGATCACGTGGATGTCTCTCCGGTTATCCAGGAAGCCCGTGACGCCGAAGCGAGGATTGAGAAGGTCTCGGATGCATTCCTGCGACGCTATGACCCTCCCCGTGTCACAATCTTCGGCGGGGCCTCGTATGCCACGTTTGCCGCCACTCTCCTCCGGAGGTATCTCGATGCCGAGATTCTCCTTGTCTGTTCACGGAATGAGCCTCCCTCAGGGCCATATGCCACATGTGTGTCGACCGATCTCGATACAATCGCCGGACATATCCGGAGTCTTGAACCCGACCTGATCGTAGGATCCTCAATCGAGCGTTCCATCTCCCCTGAGGCCGCTTTTGTGGGGATTACCCAGCCGCTCCGCGGAAGTGTAAGAATCCGGCCACGCCCGATCGCAGGCATCCAGGGAGCTCTCTCCTTCATGGAAGAGACTCTGAATGCGTGTACTGATATGCGAAGGAAAGATCGGTCTTCTCACTGAGATAAAAAAGGGCGTTGCATCGGATGGAATTTTTACTTTCACACCGCACTTATCGAGCCCTTATATACCTGTATTCAAGAGGGTAGTATTGCAGAACCATGATGAAAAAAGCGGGCTATCTTGAGAGAAATGGCAGAATGGCCCTGGACGATGAGGGGAAGCCCTGCGAGATCGTTGAGATCCGTATCGACGG
>JAJRBP010000258.1 GCA_028679405.1 Methanoregulaceae archaeon
CTTCCGGTTATTGGCGGTCAGTTGATCGCAAGCATCATTCTTTCTGAGATCGTCACGATCATCCTCGACCTTCCGAACCGTCAGAAAGTGGTGAAAAAGCGCATGACACGCAATGCCGGACAGACCGTCAGCTGGGTCCAGAATAGATCGGGCGCCTGGATTATCGGGATCGAGACCGGTGGCCAGTCCCATGTCCACCCTGACCCCGGTGAGACTATCGGTGAAGGCGATGTCGTGTTCGCTATAGGAGAGCCTGAACAAATCAAGAAATTTATCCGGATTCTTTGAGGGTTGCATTACAATGAGCGAGGAGATCGAATGCAGACTGGGCCGTATCGAGCAGATGATCCGCTACGCGATATGGAGCAGCGACCGGAAGGGAGTGGTGATCGGTGTGAGCGGTGGAGTGGACTCTGCGGTCTGTTCGGCCCTTTGCTGCCGTGCAGTAGGGGGAGAGCGCGTCCTGGGTCTGCTCATGCCTTCCGGAGTCACCGCCGGGGAAGACATGGCCGATGCACGGCAGCTATGTCGTTCTCTCGGGATGAAATCCAGGACTGTCAACATCGAACCTGTGTTACAGGCGTACCGGGAAGTTCCGGATTTCATCGAGAAACCGTATCTGATGGGAAACCTGATGGCCAGGACCAGAATGGCATTACTCTATTATTTCGCGAACAAGGATGACCTGCTTGTGTGCGGGACTTCAAACAGGACCGAGTACCTGCTCGGTTATTTCACCAAGTATGGCGACGGCGCCGGAGATATCGAACCAATTCTCCATCTTTTCAAGGGAGAGGTGTATACCATGGCGAGGAACCTCGGGATTCCTGATAATATCCAGAAGAAACCTCCTTCCGCAGGATTGTGGAAGGGTCAGCTGGATGAAGAGGAGATCGGGCTTGATTACAGGACTATCGACGAGTCTCTCGCACGACTCGAGCTGAATGGATGGAAAAGCAGTTCGCCCGTCGACGATCAGGTCCTGACAATGGTCAGGAAGAGCGGGCACAAGCGGCTGCCCCCCCCTAGCCTTTTACGATCCGACTGAACAAATCCCTGAAGTCCTCGGGTCTGTTGAGGAACATGAGGGCTTCCTCATCTCCTATCAGGTTCCCGATCGACTGTCCGGCCAGATGACCTGATACCCGCGGATCCACTCTCCTAATGTCCGGAACCCGCGGATAATGCATGTTCCTGATAAATCCTTCATTCCGCATCTCGTAGTAAGCTGCTCCCCGACATGCTTCGTATTCTGTATATTCACTGGAAAAGCGGGTTGAGACGATATTGGACATTACCAGGAGACTCTCAGCCGGATTGATCGAAACATGCCCGTATTCAGGAGGTATCACCACCAGATCTCCCTCCATGGCATCAACGAGGATAACGTCGGTAAGGTCCCTGCTCTGGAGGAGGTAGTGTACCCGTCCTTCCAGCACCTCGTAAAGTTCCGGATATCCGGTTCCCGCGGGGTTCTTTGGATGATGGTGGCCTTTGGTCTTGACATATTCCCCGCAGAGCGATGCCGGAGGGATAGCGGTAATGTCAAATCTGAGATCGTGCCTGCCAAGCCATGCCCGTTCCTGGGCGGTCCGGGCAAGGTCACGGTACATGTAGTAGAGGGGACCCTCAAAAGGACAGTCCGGGCATGCAATCACCTCCCTGAGATCTCCTGCGTTCCTGACCTGCGGTTTCGGGAGAGGCCCGTCCCACCATGGGTGCTCAGGTTGGAAATCATCCGACTTCATATCTGTCGACCCGGTATGCGTGTTCAATACTCTCTGATCTCCCGGAGCTCGGTCACATCGATGAGCCCTTTCATAGCCTGAGTCTGGACCCAGAATCCCTTCTCCTTGACCGCTGCCATCGGATTCGTTCCTCCGATGGCCACCACTCCAAGGTATTGCGGGTCCACCGTCACCCCAAGGGCCGGCGTATTCGGCATCCCGACATCCAGTATCCCTGAAAAAGAATTTGCTGCCAGTTCCTCAAGAACCGAGCTCAGAAGCGGTTCCGCTTCCATATGACATTCCCTGAGATTTGCAAGGATTATACCGCTCCCGGTGCGCATAACTGAATTCACCGAGGTAATATCCTGCGACGCGAGGACCTGAAGGGGATCGATAGTGGTATGTTCAAAGAGGATCATATGAATGAACCTCCGTGGAATTCTTCGTTCCACCTCGACAGCCCCTCCCCCGATCGGGCGGAGTGGCACCCCCTTGTGCAGCAGGATCCCGTCGATAGTCGAGCTGCATACTGTAATAACCCCGGTAAATCCTTCCGGGATCCTGTAATCCCCTGCTTTTTCTCCGGATTCGAGGAACCTGATCATGCTGCTTACAGATATCCCGGATGCATAGGCATCCCTGCAGAGAGGTATTACCTGTTCCAGGTCGTCCGAGTGGATCAGGGCCATGTTATGAACGACCTTCCCGGTCCTCTCAACAGGATCATAATCGACCTGGAGCGAGTATTCCTCTATCCTGTGATTGACAAATTTCAGGGGATGCATCACTAGGATCATCGATCATGGCAATAGAAAAATTGTTCTGTCTCACGAGGGAAATGTATGAATGATGGAAGAAAAGATGCGGGAACGGGCCAGAAATGCGATGAGACTCATTCTCGAAGCAGCCAAGTACGTGGTGGAGGAGGTGGACGAGCCTCTCGATCTCTCGGCGGTCAAGGGAGACGACTGCATCCTCGTGCTTTGTTCTGATGACGAGAACGAGATCGCGCAGTTCGACAAGACCAATTACAGCTTAAAGATCAACGAGAGCGAACTTGGGTGCACGAAACTCCTCTTCTCACTCGACGAATCGATACATACTGAACACTGTATCGTCTGGGGTGTGAAGGAATTCGTCCAGTTCTCGGGAGAATCGGTCCTTGCAGATATTCTCGACCGCCAGCTCCAGCTTACCCTCTCACCAGCCCGGAAATCTGCGGGAGACACCTCACAGGGACAGGAAACGGAGGAGACCTCCGGGGTTACTATCCCGCACCTCCCGATCAAGATCACGAAACAGAATGCCGAACGTATTGCCGGCATCGCAGGGACAGGCAGCCTGAAATTTTTGCCGCACTGGCTCTTCCACTATGTCTCTTCCGGTGAACAGATGTACAAGGAGCATCGCGTCCCGTTCGATTCGGAGGGGTGGGGAGCACTCAATGCTATCAATGGCATCAAAATTGAGATCAAACCGGAAAATATTGAAAAAAGCGGTATCTCATTAAACGCAGAAATTGTCTCCCCGCATATCACCAAAGAGGATGCCAGCGAACGCATCACGAGCGAACTCATCGAGCGTCTCACACAGCGTGTGCGCATCAAACAGGTAAAGGGTGACGCGATCTACTACGAGGAGAAGGTGGTCAAACCGGACAAGCATAACTTCGATATCGACATTTCAGAGGTATACATCCCGGTCTGGCAGATCAGGGGCAAAAAAATCGTTGAGATCAACGCCTTTACCGGGGAAATTCTCTCGGTCCCGATGGATGAAGGCGTGGAGATCCTATAACCTGTCATGACTATAATTCTCGGCGGTGGTCCCGCGGGAAGAATTGCGGCGATTCACCTGGCGGACGCAGGCGAGGAGGTCCGCCTGGTCGAAG
>JAJRBP010000008.1 GCA_028679405.1 Methanoregulaceae archaeon
GCCGGTCGTCCCGGTGTACATAGCGGCTTTCTCCGTGCTCTGGTTGTGCCTCGGGGGCTGGCTCACCATCGCCCCGACTGCCACCGCGAGTTATTTCGGGACCGGTGACTATCCGAGGTGCTACGGCGTGGTCTTCCTCGCCTTCGGTGCGGGGGCGATCGCTGGGCCACAGCTTGCCGGGTTTGTGAGGACCTCGACTGGGACCTATCTCGGCGTCTTTCCCTGTGTGTTCGTCCTCGCAGTTACCGGCTTTGCGATCGCATGGATTCTTTTACATCCCCGGGGAAGATGAGGATCTCCCGGGCTCCCACGCGACTTCGACGCTAAAAGCAGGGTGAATACAAAAACCTTTTCGCCGGGGCCCGGGTTGTTCCCTCACCGGTTTATCGGACCTGAAACACTCGAAGTAGAGGTACGCACCCTGGAGGTAACCTCCATACGACAATTGCTGAGTTCCAGACTCCAGGACCATTCCCGGAAGACACGTTGAAATAAAGAATCCGGACGAGCTACCGGGCAGGCCCTCGTCCTCTACTCATTGGAAATCGGAATTCACTCGTACTATTCGCTCACCGGTATCAGCAGAACGACGGCAGGGGAACGATATAGTCATGTGTACGCATCCGATATGGAGAGGCTAAAAAAATAACCGCTAATACTTCACTCTTCCCTGGTCGGGCTGAACCTGATCACCTGGTCGTACAGGATCTCGTCCCACGAAGGCTGGACCCCTGTCGCAGGATCGACGTAGGCCCGGAAGATGAAGAATACGCTCTCGTTCCCGGGAATCCCGTAGCCTCCGCAGCAGGAAGGGATCTCGGTACACCGTGACTCGTTGTCGCAGTGCCGGGCGAATTTCCATGCGTAGAGGAGCGGGGCATTCGGATTTCCTTGGAGGTACGGCAGGGTGCTGTCAGCGAACTGCTCGTCAGTGACGGTCGCCACGCCGTTCAGGACCCGCGCCCCGTACGGCGAGGCGCTCGCATAGACAGCCTTCCCGCTCCGTACATGGTTCACCCCGTACACGATGACGAACTCGTTGTCCGCGAGGGCAAAGTCGCCGTTTTTGAGGTATATGCTGTCCCGGTTCTCCCCGAATGCGTCCATATCCTGCTGGAGGGCATCGAATCCCTCGAAGAGCCAGACGCCCGTCTTCTTCTCGGTGACCGTCATTCCGCTCCCGTGCGAAGCGATGATCGCCTCCCGGAGAGCAGAGAGATCGCCCATCAGGTCGAGCTCTGACATGTCTCCGGATCCGCGGACGATGACAGGCTGGACGCCGTACGGGTTGGGAACGTGAGGGACGTCCGGGGTCAGCCGGAAGACGTACCCGGGCGTGCTGTTCAGGTAAATCTCACCCTTGGTCCGGTTCCGGAAGGAGGCAACCCGGAATGCGAATGATATCGTGTCGTCTGTGCTGTTCGTTCCCATCCTGATGATCCCCGAGGGGATGATGTCGTAGTTGACGATAGTCTCCGGGTAACCGGCGGCGACAGCTGCAGCCCGTACCTTCTCTCCGGTCGTTCTGTCTGCGGTTGTGATGATGATCGTCAGCGCGCCGTACGGGGAACCTGAAGGCTGTCCGGGCAGGCCCAGGGTCTTGATCCGGAAATTGTTGATTGTGTCGCCCAGGCTTGCATAAATCCTCTGAGAACTGTTGTTCGCGGCTGACCAGCGACTGGCGATGTAGGACCTGTAGCTGAAATAGTTCACCTCCGGCGGTGTCTGGCCGACGAACACGATCGCCTCATCCGGGTTCATGAAATAGTCGATCCAGAGCCCCTTATTCCCGGGGTTGACGGGGGAATCGGTGATCCGTCCTCCCCGGGAAAGGCCGGGAAAGGAAGGGATCTTGTACACCATGTAAGGGTTGACCGGGTTGTTGCCGTAACAGCTCTTGATGATGCCCCTGTTGTACATCTCGATGAGATCGAACCTCTCCAGTTTTCCTTCCTGCACCGTGAATCCCGATCTCTTCAGAGCGTCCTGGAACACCTCCTTCTTATCAGACCCGGGCGACTGCGGTTTGAGCGTGACGGTGATGTAATTCCGCACCTCGGGGGAGACGTTTACGATGCGCGTCTGGGGAACAAAGCCGATCTTCGAGAGATTGACGGTGTGGGGACCCGTCAAGAGATTCCGGACGGTAACAGGCGTCAATCCTCGCGGAATGCCGTCGACCGAGACATTGGCACCCGCAGGAGAGGAGTCAACGACGAGCCCCCCGGATGCGGCCCCGAGCTGGCGGACGACCGTGGTATACTCGCCCCGGAGTACGGTGACGTTCCCGGACCAGGACTGATAGCCTTCCCTGGATAGCCGGACCTGGTAGACACCGGGTGCAAGGCCGGCGATGGTGCAGGGAGTGAGTCCTCTCTCCTCGCCGTTGACAAGGACGATTGCGCTGCCAGGGACCGACCATGCAATGATGGATCCGGTGTCCGCGATTCCATACTGGGAGGTCGGGCCGGAGGTCTGGGCCGGCAGGAAGGCCGTCACGGGAACAAGAAATCCCGCGGCCCATACCATCGCGATGAGAGCGAGAAGGATATGCAGGACTTTCATGGAGAAGAATCCGGTTTCTATCATAAAGGGATTCCGGGGACGCGGGATTACCGATCCGCCCCCGTGATCATGACGTGAAGTATGGAGCAGGTCAGATCTTCGTGGGCAGAGAATTGCGCTGTCTGACGGTCAGGATCCTGACCCGGTTGGCGATGCAGGCGATGGTTTATTGTCCTGATGTGAAATCCATACAGTTCCTGGAAGCCGGAAAAAAATAGTTCGGGATTCTTACTACAAGCCACCCGGAGAATTTGAGAGGTTAGTCTGCCAGTCGATTGATGGAAATGGTTTGAAAGCTGATAACTTTCGCGCCCCCTTTCCCCCACCTTTATCATTCCCATCGTCAACCTCCCACCCATGGACACAACGAATCCAGGCAGTTCATGTACGGGTGCCGTAAAACCCATTGTGATCGGAGGGATTCTCTTTACAGTCGCCTCCCAGGTAATCCTGATGGGCGAG
>JAJRBP010000183.1 GCA_028679405.1 Methanoregulaceae archaeon
AAGCCATTGGAACAGAAAATAATCCCGCATGGGGACAGTGTCCGGAGAAAATTCTTACGAAGCGGGGGTTACTTAGCTCCCCATATACAGTTTGATACAAATATACCTGACATGCGCCGGAAACATGTGCTCCGGCGATATTACCTCGAACGGATGACCCTTTCCCGAAAAAAAATAGACAAGTGGATTTTCAGACCTTGGTAACCTTCTCCTGTTTCATGATGAACTTCACCGCGATGAAGATCACCAAGGCCACGATGATGAAGTAGATCAGGTCCGAAACGAACGCTCCGATGGTAAACTTTACAGGGCCGATGGCAAGGACAGATTCTTTCCAGGCACCTCCCGGGATCAGTACCCCTATAATTGGCATGATCAGGTTATCAACAAAGGACTTTACCAGCGTCGTCGCGGCGACACCCATTATGAATGCGATTGCAAGAGCAAAGATCTTGTACTCCTGCAGAAAATCCATGAACTCTTTCCATAGGCTCATTTTTATAAACCTCAAATTGTTTTTTCACACGGTCGTTATAAAAATGTTCCGGTAACCTGGCATAATTCTCTTTATCAGTTCCTTTTCCCGCAGGAAAATCGTATAAAAAAAGAAGATTAAAGGCCTCTCATGGAATCGTAAGGCTCAGTCCTGCTGCTCTTGTGTGCCGGGTAAAGGGCTGCTGCCCCGCCCATTGCAATTGCGAGCAGGAAGGCGCTCCCTGCCTCTACGGCGATGGCCGCAGGTCCAGGCATCAGGAAGGGGATCTGGAGCACCGAAGCGATAGCGTCCTGGAAGAGCGCGATCACGACGAACGATCCAACTACACCGAAAATTCCTCCAGCGATGGCCAGCATCAGCGATTCGAAGAGTACCAGCCGGAAAACAAACCTGCGCGTCGCTCCTGTCGCCCTGAGAATTCCGATCTCCCTCCGGCGTTCATTTGCGACCATGGACGAGATAAGAGCGATGAGGGGAAGGGATGCCAGCGTGACCATGGCGGTGGTCCCGTAGAGGATCGCGATAACTCCGGAGAGCTGTTCCGTAACCATGGTCACCATGCTGTCTGGCGTGATCACCCGGGTTTCGGGAAGCCGGCGTGTCATCTCGGCCGATACTTCCCCAGGGTCGGCTGACGGATCCAGCTGGATCAGGATCGCCGAGACAGAGTTTGGCGGGATCTCGAGGATTCGCTCCGCCTTTACAGGGGACTCTGCCGCCATGACATACGCATCCGGGATCCTCACAAAGACCGATGTGTCAACGCCCATCCCGGTTGGTTCGAGCCGACCGGCTACGGTATAGTTATGGCCGAAGAATTTTAGCGTGGTTCCGATTTCGCCCTCGATCCTGTTCCCTACAATTATCTCGTCTTTCTCGAGGGGTTTTCCGAGCCGCTCGGAGAGCCAGGGAGAGATAGTGAAATCGCGCTCAGGATCAAACCCAATGAGCTGGACCGGGGCCGAGCAGCATTGCGCGCCGAAAAGTGTGGCTACGTAGATTTGCGGACTGGCACGGGCGACGCCAGGCACAGTCGCTGCCCGTTCAAGGGCGGTGCTGGAGAAAAAGAATGTTGAAGGCTCACCCTTGAGGATGATGGCATCGGTATCAGGAGCGTACTGCTCGGGGACGACCAGGAGGTCTGCACCAAGCCTCGTAATCCCCGTGTCGAGCGAATACGCAGCACCACCGATCATGTAGTGTGCGGAGAACAGGGTAGCTGCAACAAACGCAAAGCAGAGGACCGTTGCACCATTCCGGTACGGACGGTTCCTGATATTCCTCATAAGCAGGGTAAGGAAACTGAAACCCGGCTTCATGACTCGTCTCCAGTGGGAAATCCGGGGGTCTCATCATAATGCCTGCTCACATCATTTCCTGACACCTCTTCAGGATTGTCCGCCCGGTTCCGGCAATCCGGGGTCAGAAGTGTAGCTCTCAGCACAAGGCCCATGCGCTATCGTATTCGCACATAGTGACTAATAAATCCTGTCATTGAGATGCATTCTCTCCCTGGGGAAAAAGAAATCTTGTCACCGGGGCTTCCCTTTAACGGAAGCACTCCATCTCTTTCTGGGTCTTTGCGGCAAGTTCCTTCATTCTTGCCGAGATACGGGCAGATCCTGCGAAATCAAACTGTTTCATTGCTTCAGCCAGCTCGTTTCCAAGGACAAAGATCGCATACTTGTGTTCCATCTTGCTCCGGTGGAACTGGGTCGGGTTAATCTTCAGGGAGTAATAGCCGGCAAATGAGATATCCGGGTTCATGCGTTCAAAATAATCCTTGAGTTCAAAGAGTATCTGGTGCAGGGTGATAAGTTCTTCCTTGTGAATGGTCCCACCTCCGATCAGAAGTGGTGGATGGAATCATAAATATATTTGCAGGGCCCGGTCCCGGCCCCCTGTCCCCCTGGTTTATACAGGGTGGTCAGATTTTTAAGAGCCGGATCGAGAGCGGCCGCTTGATAATCCCGCGGAACTCCCTCGCTGCGACGTACTCGAGACCTTTTCCCACAAGCTGGTCGAGAAGTCTCTGGTTGACCTCTCCATCGAGTACGAGTCCTGCGATCTGTCCGTCAAGTTCATCAAGTACATGTTCGACTTCCTTCGCCGGAGATTCTTTAAGCACGGTAAAATCCCTCGAAAGGAACCTGGCCAGTTGCTGGCCCCTGACCTCTTCGAAGTGGTCGGAGAGAGTCCTCGAAGGGCGCGGGTGTGGCTCCCGTCCGCGTTTTGGACCTTTCGACCTCTGCCTTT
>JAJRBP010000078.1 GCA_028679405.1 Methanoregulaceae archaeon
TCAGGTCCCAGAGGCATGCCCCGAGGAGGTTCCGGGGAGTGTTTCCCAGCACCCCGGCGTATTGATCGTTGATATTCAGAATGATCCCGTGTACGTCCAGGAGGACTGCCATATCGGCAGGCGAGTTGATCAGGGCCCGTTCCGTCTCCAACCTGTCCCTGAGAACCTCTTCGATCATTTTGCGGTCGGAAATATCCAGGAGCGACGCAATACTCTGTGCGGTATCGGGGATCACGTCGATCGTCAGGAAAATATTCCTGATGTCTCCGGACCGGGTCCTGAACCGGAATTCATAATGGGCAAGGGCACTCTCCCGGTCCCTCCTTCTCAGATGGTGCTGGTCCAGCATCCGATCGAGGTCCTCCTCCACCACGAATTCCGTCCACTTCTTCCTGTTCTCGATCTCCTCTTTTGCAAAACCGCTCAGCCGCTCGAACTCGGAGTTCACAAGACTGATCGTGGCGTCATTCTCTATGAGGACCATCGCCGTGCCGGTAGTCTCGAAGACGGTGCGGTACTTCGCCTCGCTCTCCCGGAGCGCCGCTTCCGACTGCTTATAATCCGTGATGTCCCTGCCGACGGATTGGTACTCCTTCAGGGTGCCATCCTCGCCAAAGATGGCCCGGTCGACCCACCTCTGCCACCGGAGGCTCCCGTCCGGCATGAGGATTCGCTGGTCGATCGTGTCGAGGGGATGGTCCGGGGTGAGGGAGGCAAAGACCCGGGCGACATCCTGCCGGTCCTCCGGGTGGATCGTCGGGCGGAAAAGCGAGCCGGTGATCTCCTCCCGGTCCAGCCCGAAATACCGGCAATAGGCATCGTTCACAAAGATGTGGGTCCCATCCGGGAGAAACCGGCATATGAACTCCGTCTGGTCTTCGACCACGCGCCGGTAACGCTCCTCGCTCTCCCGCAGCCCTTCCTCCGCACGCCTGCGGGTGACGGCGTACCGTATCTTATTCGCGAGTTCCGTGAACTGTGCTCTCGGGTCGCCGCCTTTCTGGAGATAGAAGTCGGCGCCCTCGTTCAGCGCCTCGATGACCACCTCTTCCCTCCCCCTCCCCGTAAAAATGATGAAGGGGGTGGTATTCCCCGCTTGTTTCAGTTGCTTGAGGAACATGACACCGTTCATCCCCGGCATCTGGTAATCGGAGATAATTACGTCATACTGCTCCGTGTTCAGGTGCTCCAGGGCCGCGCTGGCGGAAGTGAGGGTATCGACGGAAAAGGCATTCCCGCTCTCAAGGAAGATCTTGCCGATATCGAGCATACTGGGTTCGTCATCCACGTACAGAACCCGTATCTCCTTCGCCATCGCAATCCTCTGTCGGTCTTAATCTACATAACTTTTTGCGGTTGAGATCTTCATTGCTCCGACAGGGAATAGGGCTCCCATGATCCTGCCGGTGACTGGCAGGATCCGGTGCCTGCCGTCCGCGTTCCCGCGGATAAATGCAACCGCAGGCAGCAGGGACACCCGGGCTCCCCTGACGAACGGCCCGGCAACGGTCAAGCTTCCCCATGAAATTCGAGAGAATTAATTACTGGGAAACCAACTGGATGAGGTAGCAAAATTCGGAGATTTTTTTTCATGAAGCACAGCACAATCTTACTTCTTGCAGGCCTTGCCTGCGTCCTTTTACTCGTTGCAGGCTGCACGACCACCCCTACTACCCTTCCGGCAGCAACCCCTACCCCGACGGCAACTGCGGCCGTAACGGCAGCCCCCACCACCGGGCCGCACCCTGCCTGGGCCGGGAAGTGGAACACCACGTGGTCCGAAGAGAACGAGACGTTTTTGGAACCGCTCACACTCCTTCAGAACGGTACATCCGTGACCGGCTTCTATGTGGACAGCAATGATACGATCAAGGGTACTGTAGAAGGAACCAGGCTTACCGGGACCTGGACGGAAACCGTCGGGAACGAAACCGTTTCGGGAGCGTTCGAGTTCGTGCTATCCGCGGACTTAAACTCGTTCGCGGGCAAGTGGGCTAACACCGCCGCAGAACTTGCGAACTCCACGGAGTTCTGGAACGGCGTCCGGACCTGATCCCGGCCCCTGTTATCTTTTTTCCGACAAAAAGAGTGAAATTGCCCTTCTTTTCCTGTGGACCCGGCCTCCCGCGTGTCAGTTGGGAACCGATCGTATTGGGAAAATGACGGAGTTTTTTTACTAACGGCACCAACTATCAAGGGATATTTCCATGTCCGCCATTCGTCCCATTCTCGCAATCATCCTGCTCATAGGAGCGCTCATGTGCGCCGGCTGCACTATGCAACCTGAAACCGCTGCGGTTCCGACCGCAACGCCTGCACCCCTGGCCTCTCCGGTGAAGAGCATGAGCGTGCCGTTCGCGCCCATCCCGGTCACCAGCCAGCAGGGCGAGAACCTCGCCTACGAGCTCGAACTCGTGCCGTCTAAGAATGAAACTCTCGTTGCGGAGAAGGTCGAAGTCCTCGACCCGACCACGGGTGCAATACTCTGGTCAGCCGGGGGCGACATCCTCGCCGCCCTCAACCGTCCGGCCACGGTGCCGCCGCCCACCGCAGAAGAGCTCCTGAACGGCACGTCCAAGCTCGTGTACCCGCGGGTCTCCCTCTGGTTTACGGTCGGCCCGGATGCCGTGCCGGACCGGCTCGTCCACCGCGTCACCCTGAACAGGACTTCATCCGGGCTGGACCCCCTTATAGTAACGGGAGGGGAAGTTGCCGTCCGGAAAGACCTGCAACCGGTCGTAGTCGGTTCTCCGATGCACGGGCCCGGTTGGATCGCGATGGAGACCACCTCACCGTTCACCCACCACTTCAGCGCCCAGATCACGCATAACGGCGTGACACGGGTCCCCCAGAGGTACGCACAGGACTGGATCTACGTAGACCCGGCAACAGGGGAGATGGTATCAGGGGACGCGAACCTCGCCGCGAATTACTACGGGTATGGGAAGGAGATCTACG
>JAJRBP010000225.1 GCA_028679405.1 Methanoregulaceae archaeon
GAAATATTTACCGAGGGTTGAAGTTGTGTTTCCCTCGTAAACATGGACATCAGCAATCTGGGAAGCACTTTTTCCTGCAAATTTGTCAGGTGTGATATTATCCGCCTCAAGGTAGAGTTGAGGTGGATTTTTCATGGTAATGGTTACAGTTTCCATTCTCCACACCTCCCTTATGTAGCATCCACCTCAATGGCATACGGGTTCGGCACAAAGTGGTGTCCAAGCGACTCATAATTCGCCTGCTTCACGCTGTAATACTTCAGGAACTTCTCGTTGATATCGCGCATCACCTGCGCGTTCTCCTGAACCTTTGCATTCACCCAGAGGGTGCGCTTATTCCCGTTATTTACCACTTCCCCGTTCTTCACGACCTCGACTCCGGTCTTGAACACATGCGATGCCAGGGAGAACGCTTTCTCGATCTCTTCGGGATCGCCTATCTTATCTGGATTCAGGTCATAAACCACGACATCAGCGTCCATGCCCGGTTTAAGCCCCCCATACATGTTGGAGAGACCAAGTGACTTTGCCGGACCAGCCCTTGTCATCATGGCAATTTCGTACAGGGACATTTCCTTGTCGAGGCTTGCCAGGGTTGATGCCGCGATCACCTTGTCGCTGTTCTTGAATGCCTTAAGCTGATCCTGCCGGGCTTTATCCGACATCAGCCACTTCATAATCCGTGGGTACCTGATGAAAGGACCGGCATTCGGGTGGTCAGTAGTGATGAAGCAGCGCATTGGATCCTTGGCCATGAGTGCGAGTTCGAGGCCGATTGACCACTGGATTGCACATACCGAGATGTTCGGGCTGTAAATATAGGGAACGAGACCCGATCCTGTCTCGAGCTCGACATCTATGTTTGCCCATTTCAGGTGGTTCAGTTCGGTCAGGTGGTGCTCGAACGGCCCGTCGGCAGTCATCGTGGTGGTCTCGTCCAGGGTAACGTTTCCTGTATCGATCGTGATGTTCTTGTTCTTGTTGACGTAGTCCATAACCTCTTTAGCCTTGGACTCGAAGTTACCCCAGTTCTCTCCGCCGTAGGAGTGGAACTGCGTGTGGGTGAGGTGCATCACCTGCTCCCGGCCGAACTTGTTCTTCGCTTTGACACCTTCTGCAAGTTTCAGAGTGTCGAGCGTGATCGTGTAGTTGCCTGGAGTTCCGAGGCTGTTGGGATGAATGTGTATTGAATGGGGAAGCCCGAGGCGCTCGTTTGCATCGATCAGCCCCTTTATGATCTGAGCCGGGGTGATGTCGAAATATGGAACGGGATCGTGAATAGTGAGGCAGTTAAGCCCCCAGCCCCAGGCTTCGGTCCCACCGGGGTTCACCAACTTTATGGCGTATCCTTTCGTCGCGCGGAGCAACCAGGCACAGTACGCAGCGGTGTTTTCGATCTCATTATTCTTGAGATATTCCATCACGAACCAGTTATTTCCGAATACAGGATATGCACCCTCGTCGATGATCGGGGTATCCCGCATCTCCTCGTGGGTGTGGCGGGAGAAGAGGGGGGGCATCGCGGCCTCCATGCAGGTGGTGTACCCCATTTTTGCATACTCATAACCGGTTTTGAAGGTGGTGGGGATTGAGAAACCGCCACCCATTCGCAGATTACCTTTTTTGGGAGTATACGTGAAGAGCTTGTCCTCAGGGCGGTAAATTCTCCCCATGTTCACCTTTGGTCCTGCTATATGGGCGTGTACTTCCACGGCACCTGCCATGACTGTCTTCCCTTTGGCATCGATCACCTTCGCCTTGGAAGAGACTTCGGTGTCCTTGACAATCTTTCCATCCTTGATCGCGACGTCAGATTTGTCACCTTTAATTCCCTGGACGGGATCGAAGACATGCCCGTTCTTGATAATATATTCCGACATGGTTATGCTGCCCCCTTGAGCTTTTTGACACGATCGCGGATTTTTGTCAGGAACTCCTCGTCGGTCAGCATCCCTTCGGGAGCATCGACGACCTTTCGCATATCAATCGGGACGTTGTCCATCCGATAGGCATTGCCGCCGGTTTCGACCCCTACGAATGCGACAGGCACATGAAGTTTGCACACGCCTGCAGTCGGGGTCATGTGGGGATCGATACAGACGGAGGGGAGTTTCGAGATCTGCCGGACGCAGCTGATCGGGAAGTGAGCCCCCGGATCGCTGGCAATGACAAACACTGCATCTGCCTCTCCGCGGGAGAGCAGGTCTATGGTGCTTGTGTCCCCCGGGTTATACCTGGCGAATCCACGCGTGAGATCTACTGAATAGGGGAAACCGAACTGCCATGCCAGCACCTCGCCGGACCCGGTCACATTATAGTGTCCACGCATTGGCATGATCGAGTACTTCGTGAACTCGTTGAGGTGCTTGGTAAGGGCGATCGCTTCATCGATGTTATGGTTCTTGGACAACGTCTGGGTCACGCCCATCCCGAAGAAGATGATACCGAAACGTCCGCTTTTAAGAACTTCGGCTACCTCGCGTATCTTCTCCTTGGGAATGCCGGCGACCGTATCCGGGAGCCACTCTTCGTTCAGTGCGACCCTCAGGGCATTCAGGAGTTCATAGTCCCGCCCCTGCTCTATCTGCAGGTGGATATCTGCAAGTTTGGCCGTATCCGTGACCCGGGGGTCGACAACCACAAGCTTGCGGCTTTTGTGGCCCTTTCCGGTGAAAAATCCTCTTGGCACCCATGAATACCGTGACATATGCCTCGGGTGGGCATGGGCTGGGTTGCACCCCCAGAAGATCACACGGTCAGCGCGGTTCTTAATTTCGCCAAGTGTACATGATGGCAACCCGATATCCTGAACCGCAATCAAAGTGGTCCCATGGCAGACTGCTGCGGTGTTATCTACACAGGCTCCTACCATTTCGGCGATCTCGTGCCCAACGCTCTGCGCCTCGCAGTTCGTTGAACTCCAACCATACATTATGGGTTTTTTCGCCTTGGAAAGCATCTGCGCCGCGTATTCTGCGGCTTCATCGTAGCTTATTTCCTTCCATGTACCGTCGGCCTGCTGGAGCCTGGGCCGTGTGATACGGTCCTTTGCCTGGGAATGCAGGAATTTTTCTGCCCCGATCGCGCAGGCGTTGTATACATCGAGGATCTTCTTGCCGTCATCGCTCAGCGAGATCTCCAGATCATCACAAAGGGTTCCGCAGAAGGGACATATAACGTCCGTCATTGATTTCGTCATCAGATCTCACCTCTGCACTTCTTCTGGACCAGTTCCACTGAATCAAAGATTGGCTCGTTCATCGCTGGCTCAACCTCGACAGGGGTCCCTTTGAAAGTTGGCATACCGGTTGAGTAGGTATTCGGGTTCACGACTGAATTTGCCCATGGTCCCATTGGTATAAAACCTACACCCGGGTGTGGCCCCTGGGTCGTCTCAATAGCCTTGACGACGACGTTTCCGTAACTGCTCGTAACACGGACGTTCGAGTTTTTCCAGATACCAAGTTTCTTCAAATCCGAGGAGTCCATCTCGATGATGCCGCAGGCTTTGGTATAGAGCGGTTTCTCCTTCCCGCCCTCCATCGCGACACCCTGCTGGATCGAACGGCCCGAAATAAGGTTGAGGGTAATCTTTCCCATGTTTCAGGCCCCTTACTGTCTCAGTTCCGTGAGCGGACTCGGACCGAGCTCGTGAATGGTTTTTACCACATCTTCGATGACCTTTGCCCATTTTGCACCCTCTGATGCTGAAACGAAAGTCATCCGGAGACGCCGGTCCTCCAGACCAATATTCTTGAGCAGGCTCTTGACGAGGAACATCCGCTTCGCCGCTTTGTAGTTCCCCTCAAGGTAGTGGCAGTCGCCGAAATGGCACCCTGAAACGAGTACCCCGTCGGCACCATCAGAGAATGCCTTCATGATAAAGAGGGGGTCTACCCTGCCGGTGCACATCAGTCGGACAATCCTGATATCGGGTGGATACTGGGTTCTCGCACTCCCTGCGAGGTCAGCTCCTGCATACGAACACCAGTTGCAGACAATCCCGAGTATCTTTGGCTTCCATTCTTCGGCCATTTACTGCTCCCCCCCGAGAAGGAATGCATCGATCTGAGCCATAATCTGGGGGGTTGCGAAGTGCTGCATCCAGATCGCACCGCCGGGGCAGAACCCTCCACAGGTTCCACACCCTTTGCATTTCGCCTCGGTCACCTGCATTACCTTGCGTCCTTCTTTCTCGACAAGGGCGAGGGCGGTGTAGGGGCAAAGGTTCACGCAAAGACCACAACCTGCACATTTCTCTTCCATGCACTGGGCGAAGTAGGGTTCGAGCTCAACCTCTCCTTTGTGGATCGGTATACTTGCTGCCGAGGCTGCACCTTCTGCCGATGCAACAGTATCAGGGATGTCCTTTGGACCCTGGCAAACCCCTGCCAGGAAGACACCTGCCGTTGTTGTTCCGCACGGGTTCAACTTCGGGTGAGCCTCAAGGAGCCAGCCGTCCATCGAACAGGAGACTCCGAAGAGTTTCCGGGTCCGGTTGGTATCCTCTGACGGCTGGACTGCAGCTGCCAACACCACCATGTCGAAGTCGATCTGGACAGGGCGGTCGAGCAGGGTGTCATCGGCAAAGACGGTCAGGTTCTTAGTCTCCGGATTCTCGAGGATGTGTGAGACACGACCCCGGATAAATTTCGCCCCTTCATCCTGGATACGATAATAGAACTCCTCGTACGCCTTCCCGAATGACCTGATGTCCATGTAGAAGATGTAGGGTATGACACCTGGGATCTTCTCGATGATCTGGTGCGCATGCTTGAGCGAATACATGCAGCAGAACCTGGAACAGTACGGTTTTCCGACACCGGTGTTGTCACGGGATCCGGCACAAAGGACGAACGCGACTTTCTTGGGTGTCACGCCATCGCTCGGGCGGACGAGATGGCCGCCTGTCGGTCCGGAAGCGCAGATCAGCCTTTCAAACTCGAGGCTGGTGACGACATTGTCGAATTTCTTGTAACCCCATTCCTCTTTCTTCTCGATGGGGAAGAGATCAAACCCGACTGCCAGGATAGCCGTCCCTACCTTCACTTTCTCGAATTCGTCCTTCATCTCGAGGTCGATTGCTTTCTTGTCACCGCATGAGGTCACACAAAGGCCGCACTTGATGCAGGACTCAAAATCGATGGTGTAGATGAGTGGGACGACCTGCGGATGGTAGATATAGATAGCTTTCCGCGGTTTCATTCCCATTTCGAACGGATTCGGCTGGACGACAGGACAGACGCCTTCGCAATCCCCGCAACCGTTACAGCCTCCTCCGACGATTCCTTTGGCCTCGGCTTCCTTTGGCGTCAGGACTCCGCGGGCTTTTTTCCGAAGAGTAATATCAAAATTACCGATGAAACCTTCGACCGAGTCGACCTCGGTGTAGGTCATCAGGTTGATGTTCGGCGCCCTGCCGACGTCCACCATCTTTGGTGTGAGGATGCACTGCGAACAGTCGAGTGTCGGGAAGGTCTTGTCGAGCTGGGACATCCTGCCACCGATGGTCGGGCTCTTCTCGATGAGGTAGGTCTTGATCCCGGCATTTGCCAGGTCGAGAGCTGCCTGCATTCCGGCGACCCCTGCTCCGACGACCATTGCGGTCTTTTCGACCTTGACGGCCTTCGGGAAGAGATCCTGGAGGAGCGACGCCTTGGCGACTGCGATGCGTACTGCGTCCTTTGCTTTGGACGTTGCACCCTCGCGGTCGTGCATATGTACCCATGCATTCTGCTCGCGGATGTTCGCCATTTCAAACCTGAATGGGTTCAATCCGCCTTCCTTTGTGGCGGTCCTGAATGTCGGTTCGTGAAGGCGCGGTGAGCAGGCCGCAACGACGATTCCGGTGAGACCTTTTTCCTTGATTGCATCCTCGATCTTCTTCTGTCCGGGTGTCGAGCACTGGTACTGGTAATTATCGACATGCGCGACATTCGGCAATGTAGCCGCATATTCCTGGACGGCCTTGATATCAATCGATCCTGCGATGTTGGTACCGCAGTGGCAGATAAATACCCCGACTTTCGCCTGTTTCTGGGGCGCCGCAGGCGAAGCTGCGGGAGATGCAGCCTGGGAAGTCGCCGCTGCCGCCGCCTTTTTTGTCTCTTTCTTTGCGGAAGTTTCCTTTTTTGTCTTCTTCTCTACCATGGTCTGCACCTCAGAGGACCTTCTGCAGGAACGGCTCGCAGCTGATCCCATGAAGATCAAGCGCAAGTTCCTGCGGGCTCATTCCCTGGGCAAGTCCGAGGAGTTCGCTGTAATGGAGCACCGGGAGATTATAAACGGCCCCGAACTTCTCCTGTATCTCAATCTGGCCGCGGTCGAACTGGAGCTGACAGAACGGACAGATATCGGTCAATGCATCGATACCGACATCCTTCAGGTTAAGCAGCTTCTCGTTGGTGATATCGAGCGAGTGTACGATATCGTATCCGCGGACGCCACCGCCGGCACCGCAACAGAGCATTTTATACCTGTATTCAACAGGTTCTGCGCCGAGTGCGGCCACCATCTCTTCCATCCACGTCGGGCCCTCGGTATTCAGCATTTCCTGGTGCGCGAATTCCCGGTCCTTTTTCGGCTTGATGAGGTGGCAACCGTAATGAACGGCAATCCTGGTGCCTGTAAGTGGGTTTGTCACGCTCTCGCGTATCTTCTCGACACCTGCAATCATTGGGTCATAAAGGAGTTCGGCGAGGTGGTAGACGTTGATCGTCCCCTTGTATTCCATGTCGACTTCCTTGAGGACCTCGTTGACGCCGTCACGGAGATCGTCATTGTGCTTGAGCTTGTGGTTGACCTCCCAGATTGACTTGTAACACCCGTTGCAGACGAGTGCGATGTCTGTTTTCATCTGTTCTGCAAGCACGAGGTTCCGGGCTGCCATTGCATAAAAGACGTTCAGATCGATCGAACCGAACGCACCCGGTGCCGGGCAGCAGCTTGCTCCTTTCAAGGGAACGAGGTCTATCCCGAGTTTTTTGCTCGTCTTGATGGCGGCCGCTTCTACACCGGGATACCGGTTCGGAGCGATGCAGCCGAGGTAAAATGCGTATGTGTGCTTCGCGTCCATATAATCAGCCCTCTGCTTCTTTGATGATCCGGTCGGCATTTTCCTTCAGTTTGTAGTGATCAATGATCTTCTGGATGCCCTTGATATATTCCGGATACATATGGGTGGTCGGGGGATCTGCGGTAAGTCCTAGTTTCACCCTTGCTGCCCTGTTGACATCATTATTCGGGACGCCATGCCCGCTCTTATAAATTGCCTGCACGGTCTTGAGGAAATTGATCGGTATGATATCGCGCTTGAACGCAAGGTTCCTCATTGCCATGATCGTATCTGTTGGCGCAATGTCTCTCGGGCACCTGTCCGTGCAACTGTAACAGGTCGTACAGAGCCAGAGATCAGGGTCGGTCAGTGCTTCATTCTCAAGTCCAAGCACAACCCTCCTTACAAATTTGCGAATACGATATGAGCTTCTCGGTGCTGACGGACAAGATGATGTACAGGTCCCGCACTGGAAACACATGTGGGGGATGGTCCGCGAGATCTCTTCCACGGTTTTCGTGAATTGTGGATTAGAATCGTCAGCGTGGAGCGCCCGGTCCCTGAGTTTTGTCTCCAGTGCTTCTGGATACCCTTTTGCTTTCGCCATGTTTTAATCCCTCACGCCTTCTCCATTACCTTAAGATTCACCTGACCGGGGCGGTCTTCTCTCACCTTCGAGGTGCGTTTCTCGAAGAGTTTCGCCTTGATCTTGTTGAACAGGTCAGTCTCCTTGCCCTTGATGCGGATGCTGTTCCTCTCGAGAACGATAATATCCTCGCCCGGACAGGCATTTACGCACGCCCCGCACCTGATGCAATAGTCCTTGTTGACGGCAATAGTCTGCTCGATCTCGCCCTTCATTTCTGCTGCAGGCTTTGCTGACGGCAGGTAGATCGCATTCGCCGGGCAGATATCCACACAGGTCGAGCATCCACCCGGACACTTTTCTGCGTGGAACTCAATTTCGCCGTCAAAGACCTTTTCAACAGTGATGGCCTCGGTCGGACAGTTCTTCGAGCACCATGTACAGGTGCAGCAAAGGTTCTGGTCGATATTCACCTCTCCTGCCATCTTGTCGCTCACGATCTCCCGCTCGACCGTGATGCACTCCTCGGGACACATCTCGACGCAGACTTTGCATGCGTCGCACCTGGTCTCGTCGTAGAGAACCTCTCCCTCGACCTTCCCGGTTTCCGCTGTAAACGGCTTGTGCTTCACATCGATTGCCGGACAAAGCGCACCGCAGATACCGCAGAGGGTGCACTTCTCCATATCGACCTTGAATGTGGTCTTGCTCTTGAGGGCAACCTGGCGCTCTTTCCCGGTCGCAGCAGCTCCCTCGTATGCAGGAACATCCCGGAGAATCGCATCCCTGGGGCAGACTTCATCGCAAATCGTACATTTCACGCACTTTTCCTGGTCGATCTTCGCCTGGGTATCATACTCGGGGAAGCCTTCCTTCTCAACGATGGGAAGACGCTCCTCACCATCGACCTTGAGGGTGAGTGCATTGAACGGGCACATGATGACGCAGACGCCACAGTAAACGCATTTCTGCACATCAATATCTACAGGCGCCGCGTAGCCGACGGCACCCCTTTTCACGGCCCCAACAAGGGAGAGGACGATTGCCTCCTCAGGACACGCTTCGACGCATACCCCACACCCGGTGCAGACCTCGGAATTCAGCACCAGGTTGCTCTGGGTCTGGAGGAGCTTCTGCTCCCCGATAATGTTCACTCCTTCCCGCCACTTGGAGTATTTTGGAAACAATGTTGACATTGCCATTACAAAACCTCGCTAGATCTCATCACTGTACTTTCGCCACACCTGCGGTGGAGAATGGTGCTGCCAGCCTGATCACGTCGTGGGGGCAAGCCTCCACGCAAACGCCGCATCCAGCACAGAGCTCTGAATTGATGTCGATGACGAGCGATTTTCCGCCCTGGACCTTGTAAATCTTGTCTTTTGTGACAGGATCCACAGTATAGAGCTCCAGTGCATCGACAGGGCACGCGACCACGCAATTACCGCAGCCGGTACAATGCTCCATGTTTATGTGCACTGCAAATGCCATTTTTTCACGCACCAGTTTTTAAATCCAGTTTTAAATCGATTTTTAAAATCGATGTATAAAAATTGGTAAAATAATGTAAATAAACTCTTCTGATTTATCATCCCGTTTTTGAGCCGGTTTCAACGATTTGTACATATGATCTTATTAATTATTCGATTAAATTAATTACAAAACCATAAAAAACCTCCCATTTTCCCTGCGCTGTACAGCTCTGGTAACAGGATATGAATTCTGTAATGGGGCAGAAAGAGATCTGCAAAATAATGCGGTAATTGGGAAATTGGAGGATTGTCCTGCCTATCCGATCGATCAACTCATCGGAAATCGTGGGGGACTCGCTACATTGCTGGGAATACGGCTAATCAGCGATTTATCCCCGCCCTTGTTCAAGAGTTTTAAGTTCCTCTTGCCTGTCCCCGCTCAGGTTAATTGCACCGAATCCGCCTCCTGTCGGAAGTGACATAAAAAATTCGTCGGTAAAGTCGATCTCGGCCGGTGTCCCTTCTATCATGACGTCCAGGAGATGGCCGCCCCGGGTTCTGTCGCCGGAAATGAAGTGAAGGTGATATCCGGCTGCGGTGATTCCCTTCATATAGTCAGGGGCATAAACTCCGATGATACTCCCTTGAATGTCGCGGAATTCGAAGACACTCTGGTTCTCCAGCGCAACCGCAAGTCTGGGATAAGGTTCGACCTGTGCAGGCGGAGCCCTCGTTTTCACATAAGGAAATGTCCCGGCAAGCTGTATCGCATAGAACTGGTTCTCGGAGGAGACATGTTCGTCCAGGTAGGTGAGAAGTTCCAGGATGTTGCTGGCGCTCACCGGCTCTGTCTGCAGATCTTTTTCGAAAAAGGTAACAGTTGCATAAGGGACGGCCATGGAATCCGGTGCCGGGAGGATGCGGCCATCGGAGCGGACCTGATAATAGTCCCCTCCTATCCCCACTAACTCCCCGTCCAGCCGGTGGAAAGTCCCGACGCCGAGATCCCCATGCTGTTTCAATTCGCCAATATTCCTGACCCCCTCGAATCCCCCCTCCATCAGGGCGTCAATGGTGGATACCTGATAAAAGACATCGTGACCGCTGTTTTCTATTTCCTGTCCGGGGATCCCAGCCACAGCAATGAATGTCGCGAGGACGAAGCATAGCGTGGCACATGATGCCAGTACGATACTTTTCACCATTTCTTCTCAAGCTCCCGGATTTGTCCGATTCCCTGTACTTGAGGTGTTTGCGCCAGGGGGAAAAAACATCTCCGAATGGCATTGTTTCCGGAATGGAAATGTGACCCCGTTATGTATTGCATTATATGGTTTATCGCCCGACTTTCACGTCCTACCGGGTGGGTTGACCTCCCGGGAAATGCCAGCCCGGATTCATGTAGAAACTTTATTCTACCACGATCAAGCACCATTCTGTATACCAGAGGAAGAAAATGCAGATCAATGGAGTTACTATCGACAACACGTATGCAGAAGCGTTCCCGGCATGGCTCTCTTCCGTGATCATCACGGGGGCAACCAAGGAGCTGGCATTCCGTTCTGCTGACGTCGCAACCGGGTTTGCCACATCGGTCATCGGGTGTGCCGCTGAAGCAGGGATCGACAGTTATCTGCCCCCCCAGAAATCTCCGGATGGGCGTCCCGGCTATGTCATTACGATCGTTCACCCCAACAAGAAGAAGCTGAAGGAACAGCTCGTCGAGAGACTTGCGGAGTGTGTGCTCACTGCCCCGACAACCGCCTGTTTCAATGGACTCCCGTCAGCAGAAGAGAAACTTCCGGTGAAGCTGCACTTCTTCGGGGATGGCTACGAATACCAGACAAAAGTCGGAGGGCGTGATGTCTGGGCGATCCCGATTATGGGAGGGGAGTTCTTGATCGAAGAGGAGATCGGCACGGTCAAGGGGGTTGCTGGCGGGAACTTCTTCATCATGGGCGAAAGCCAGATGGCTGCGCTCATTGGCGCACAGGCAGCAGTAGAAGCGATC
>JAJRBP010000299.1 GCA_028679405.1 Methanoregulaceae archaeon
TGACCATCCTTGGGACAAGACCCGAGATAATCAGGTTGTCTCAGGTGATCAGGCGACTGGATAACCTCTCTGATCACTGTGTCGTGCATACCGGGCAGAATTACGATCCTAATCTCAGTGATATTTTCTTTCGCGAAATGGGTGTCAGAGAGCCGGATTTCGTCCTCGGTGTCAGGGGGGATAGTTTCGGGGAACAGATCGGGAGGATCATCCGGTCATGTGAGAAAGTCATGAGGGAAGAACAGCCCGACCGACTCCTTCTCCTTGGCGATACAAACAGCAGCCTGTCTGCAATCGTTGCAAAGAGGCTGGGGATACCGGTCTATCATATGGAAGCAGGAAACCGATGCTATGACGACAGGGTTCCCGAAGAGGTGAACCGCCGGATCATTGATCATTGCAGCGACGTTCTGCTTCCGTACACCGAACGAAGCCGAATGAACCTTCTCCGGGAAGGGATACCGGGAGAAAGGATCCTTGTCACCGGGAACCCGATTCTCGAGGTCATCGAAGCGTTCCAGGAACAGATCGGTAAGTCCGGAATTCTTCAGGGAACCGGCCTCGGAAAAAAGAAGTACATCCTCGTCACCATGCACCGGGCAGAAAACGTGGATATTAGAAAACGAGTTGTTTCTATCCTGCAAGGGGTTGAAAAAGTCGCTGCTTCCTTCAGCCTCCCGGTCATTATCAGTGTCCATCCTCACACGAAGGACCGGATTTCACAGTATGGATTGAGCACCGATAACCCGGATATCCATTTTCATTCCCCGTTCGGATTTCTCGACTTCATATCGCTTGAACAGAATGCATTCTGCGTGATAAGTGACAGCGGTACCGTCCAGGAGGAGTGCTGCATATTCCGTGTCCCTAACGTAACCATCAGAGATGTTACGGAACGGCCTGAGACCCTCGAATGCGGCAGCAACATCCTGAGCGGAGCCGATCCTGAAATGATCCTGCGTAGCGCCAGGATGGTTACCGATGATCAGGGGAAAAACTGGACAATCCCCGAAGAATATCTCCGGAAAAACGTAAGTTCCACCATAACAAAAATTATCCTCGGCCATGATTTCACGAGAACATATTCATCATGAAGCTGGCAGTGATATCTCCGGTATTGCCGCCATCCCCTTCAGGACAGGCTATTGTTCTTTATCATTTGTTAAAGGGTATCGATCCGGACTCGTACGTCCTTTTATCACCTGCCCGAATCGACAGTCCAGGGAACAATGCCGGTGAGTGCAGTACAAGGCTTCGGGGAACCCATTATTATCTCCCACACCCTCCGCGGAAGATTTTATATCTCTTGCTGTTGGGAAGGTATTTTGGGATCCCACTCATTCAGCCGTATCTCTCTTTGAGGATAAAGCATTTTAAAAAGATACTGAAAACCGAGAGGTGCACTCACATCGTGGCATGTACTTCAGATGCCATAGATCCATGGTGCGCTTACGTCGCAGGCAGGGAACTGAATATCCCGTTTTCCATGTATGTATTTGATGATTACCGGCTCCAGTGGCTGAATCCGGTTTATGCAAAACATGTCGGGATCGTGGGACCCGATATTATGAGAAATGCGACCAATGTTATTGTCCCGAATGAGTTCCTGAAAAAGAGGTACGACAGGGAGTTCGGAATTCGCACCCGGATTGTCCGCAACCCTGTGGATTTAACCGGTTACCGGATGATCCCTTCCGGGACAGCCAAGGTCGCAGGGTCACGGATATGTATCCTTTACACAGGAGCAATCTACGAAGCCCAGCAGGATGCATTAAACCGCCTGGTTCGGGCAATCGGAAAGATGCAGAACGTCAGGATTACACTCCGGATCTATTCGGAGAACAGATGGAGCCCGGACCCTGCTTATCAGGATATCGTTGAAAGCCATGATGCCGTTCCTCTTTGCAGGATGCCTGAAATCCAGGGAAAGGCTGATATCCTGTTTCTCCCGCTGGCCTTTCATTCGGACTTCTCCGACGATCTGATCAACACTTCCTCCCCAGGGAAGATAGGGGAATATCTGGCAGCCGGAAGGCCGGTGTTGGTCCATGCACCTGAAAACTCATTTGTCAGTTGGTATTTTAAAACGCATTCCTGTGGTGAAGTGGTCGATTCGGAGAGTGAAGAACGACTTATCGGCGGGCTGTCGCGGATCATCCACGATCAGGATTACCGGAATCTTATCGCGGAAAATGCGAAAAATCGGGCGTTGCTTGATTTCAATCTGGAATACGTCAGAACAGACTTCATGTCGCTTTTTAATCCCCTTCGGGGGACCGATAAGAGACAGGGGCAGTAATCTTCCCATTTCGAAGATAATCCAAGTTCTGTTGGAAGCACCAAAAAAGAGAAAAGACCGGGTTCTGGCGGGTCGAGCTTCGGGGTTTACTGTTGAGTCCCTCTCTAGAAATAAGTCAGATCACCCTGTCACCAAGAACAGGCTCAAGTGGTGTATCCTTTAACAAGTGCTTGATACATCTCATTAATGAATAGAAAGGCTTTGGAAGCCTGAAGATCATCATCCAGAACATTTTGCGATACATCAATAGTTTTGGCCGGGAATGACTGATGATCTCATAAGCCTTTGAGGGATTTCCTGACTGGTAGGTGCGGATCGCCAGGTCCATCTCAAGGAAGGCGAGATATTCCCTGATATCCTTTAATATATCAGACGTAACCTTATTCTCTGATAAAAACCGGTGTATTGTCATGTATGCCGGCTGGATCTCGAGCGGGGCGGAACGATGTCCCGCCCTGTTTTCAGCATCCAGCTGCCAGTACGCACCGCATTTCCAGGAGTAAGCGATCGGATAGTATAACGCGATTCTTCCCCACATTTCCACATCCTCCCCCCAGCCCCATTCGGGCAGGAACCCCCCCAGTTCAAGAAAAATCCTTTTCGGGACCATTACACTGGATGCATTGAATGGGATCTCCCCGCATGACATCGAGAGAAAGTAATGGGGAAGTCTGCCTCTCCAGGGCTCCCTGGGAACGAACCTGATATACGGTTGTATCTCGTTCCCTGTTTCTGATATGTTGTGGTAATGGGTTCCAAAAAGTCCGGCATCGGGAAAGTCCTTCCATAATTCAAACAGTTCTTCAAGGTGACACGGCGTGAAATTATCATCCGCATCCAGAAAAGCGATGAGATCCGCAGAAGCCTCTGATATTCCCCTGTTTCTTGCAGTGGAAACCCCCCGGTTCTCCTGTAATATCAATCGGACACGTGTGTCGTCAAACTCACTGACAATCCTTCCGCTACCGTCCGTGGACCCATCATCTACCACGATGATCTCAAAATCCTGGAATGTCTGATCCAGTACGGACATAAGAGTACGCCGTATATGACGTGATTTGTTATACAGGGGGATTATCACTGAAATTTTGGCCATTCTTTGGGAGATCTTAAATTCAAAGTATCTAATAGATTGTGATCACGAAAAAAAATTGATTCTCCGGTGGAAGAAGTCCGACCAGATATATTCAGGAGAGAGGATCCAGGAACTCGGTACCTTCACGGGGCTGGGTTCGGTGTGTCTCTGTCCGTTATACCCTACGTGCCTCTCCGACCTCCCTGTACACTCCCATCGTCTCCTTCACACACTTCTCCCAGGTAAACCCGGCTGCCCTCTCGATCCCTTTCCTGGAAATGTATCTTCTGATCGATTCATCATCCAGGAGTCTCCTGATCTCCGCGGCGATGGCACCTGCGTCCCGCGGGTCAACCATTACTGCTACGTCCCCTGCAATCTCAGGGAGGGACGAAACATTCGAGGTCACCACCGGGCACCCGCATGCCATCGCCTCGAGCGGTGGGAAGCCGAATCCCTCGTAGAGGGAAGGATAAACCATGACCTCGGCGGCACTATATACCCCCGGGAGATCGCTGCCCGGAATATAACCGGTGAGAATGACATCCTTTTCGAGGTGTAGTTCCCGGATCGTCGAAAAGATCTCCTTGTATCGCCACCCGAGACCCCCGGTGACCACCAGCCGGTGGCCGATCCCCCCGTCCCGGAGTATCCGGAATGCCCGTAGCAGGCCAACCAGGTTCTTCCGGGGCTCGAGCGTGCCGACTGTGAGAATGAACGGGCCCTCCAGTCCATACCTCTCCCTGACACCGGGGTCGTCCACCGGCCTGAAATGCGTGTCTACCCCAAGGTGGATCACCCGGATCTTCTCTTCCGGGACACCCAGGATGCGGACGAGGTCGGCTTTCGTGCTCCGGGAGTCGGCGATGATTCCATCTGCATACCGAAGCGTCCTTGGCATGAGGAGCCGGAAGAAGGCCGGGACACCTGCCGGGTGTTCGACGGGGAAAAGCCATGGTGTAAGATCGTGGACGGTGATGATATACGGCAGGGCAGGGCGGAAGTAGGTTGGGACCTGATAGGGGTTGTGGAGGAGGTCGATTCCTTTCTCCTTCCCGATTTTCCTTATCATATAGGGGTACCATCCGTAGCTCCGGAAAAACGGGAGTGGATTGGACAGAATTACCTCCCTGTTCGTGAACCCGTCCGTATGCCGGTCATTTACGAGAACAACTCCCTCTTTGGGTTCATACATACGATTGAGGCAGTCAATGAGATGGTACGTGTAATTTCCGATGCCGGTATGGCTCTTGTTAAGAACTGATGAAATAATCCCGATGTTCATTGGTAAAACAGAACAGGGTCTTTGTTAATATTTAAATCTGCCCGCTTCATGTGAGCGGAGAACGAGCAGAGTAAACAGAATCGGGCCACCTTAAGCCATGACCAGGTTTTCGCATCAGAGAATGTGCATAGTTTTAACTTGTTCGGTCATCAGAAAAAACTAGTTACGCGGAGATCAGAATGAGAGGAATTACGTATTTACGCACTGTTGCGCAATCTACAGTTCGTGCGCTCAAGAACCCGACAGGCGAGTATTTCCCGCCCGGGCATTTTTATTCCCCAATTCCATCGAAAGAAAATATCGAGCGTGCAATATCGGAATCGGCACAACCGTGGCCGGCCGGGCTGAGTGGAATTGATTTTAACATTGCTGAACAGGTCGATATGCTCCATCGGTTTTCGGATTATTATTCCGAAAGCCCGTTTCATGAATTCATGGAAGAAACAGGGAAATTTTTTCTGGCAAATCCAGCATATTCCTACGCGGATGCGATAATTCTCTATTGCATGATGCGTGATAAAAAACCACGGCGGATAATCGAAGTGGGCTCGGGTTATTCTACGCTGGCGATGATGGAGGTAAACAATCGTTTTTTCAATGATTCGATTCAGATTCAGTGCATCGAACCCGATCTGACGGTCCTCCGATCGATCGCTTCCAGCGAGCAACTCAGTACCATTACTCTGCACGCCAGCGCACTCCAGGATGTGGATCTTCACGTATTTTCAGAGCTCGGGGAGAACGATTTTTTATTTATCGATTCGACGCATGTGTCGAAGGCAGGTAGCGACGTTAACAGGATATTTTTTAATATCCTTCCCAATTTAAAAGCGGGGGTATTGGTTCATTTTCATGATATTTCCTATCCTTTCGAGTACCCCAGTTCTTGGTTGCGTAAAGGCCGGGCGTGGAATGAGAATTACATATTACGTGCATTTCTGACTTTTAATCCGGTATTTAAAATTATTTTTTTTACTTCATACCTCGAGCATTTCCACCACGAGTTTTTTATGAGCCACTTGCCTCTGGCTCTGAAAGATTCCGGGTCCAGTATATGGCTGCATAAGATACAGTAATTAGCATATCAATTCCTCCGGTGAATATCCAAATCCAATAAAATTTCCAGGAATCCGCTCAGATATTCCATATCATACCAATGGGCGGTTCAGATTTCCTCTTAACAAGCGTATTTTATTTATACCGGCCCTATAGAACATTGAGATAAAAGCCATGATCCTTCTCACGTGCAGGCGGTGCAAGGGAACGGGAGAGATCCCGAACGAGCAGTACGAGATCTGCATGGCGCTCCGGTCGGACGAGGCAAAGCGCTACTTCAGGATGCACATGAACCACGAGGACAAGGACGGAAACGATATCCCGGACGGGTGCGAGATGGTCCAGTCGGTCCCCTGCCCGGACTGCGACGGAGCAGGGAGGCTCTCCTTCGACGAGGAGGAGTGGGAGCTCCGTGTAGTCGAAGAAGGAGAGAGCGGGGAGTAAGGTGCATCTTTCCGGGTTCGTCTCCCTGGGAACTCCCGCTCTTCCTCGTCGATATCCTTCCTGAAAATAACATGGATAGAATTCTCTTCCCGGAATCGGCAGGGGATTTCTCCTCTTACATCCCGGAATCCGCCTTTCGGGAGTTCATTACTCTGCCTCCCTCACTTTCATGCCTCAAGAGGAGCTCCTATAAGGTGCCGGAACAGAGTTGATCCCGCAGAATGAAGAATATCGTGATAAGGGGCGCACGCCAGCATAACCTGAAAAATATTACCGTCGAGCTTCCGAGGGACAAGTTCATCGTAATCACGGGGCTCTCCGGATCGGGGAAATCGACGCTTGCGTTCGACACGATCTATGCGGAGGGGCAGCGGAGGTACGTGGAGTCCCTCTCTGCTTATGCGCGGCAGTTCCTCGGGCTTATGCAGAAGCCGGACGTCGATGCCATCGAGGGACTCTCACCCGCAATCTCGATCGAGCAGAAGACCACGAGCAAGAACCCCAGGAGTACGGTAGGGACCGTGACGGAGATTTATGATTATCTCCGGCTCCTGTACGCGAGGATCGGTGTTCCTTACTGCCCGGAGCATAATATCAGGATAGAATCCCAGTCGCCCGAGCGGATCGCCGACAGGATCGCCTCCGAGATCAGAGGAATGGTAACGGTCCTCGCCCCGCTCGTCAGGCAGAAGAAGGGGACCCACCAGCAGCTCGTCAGGGACCTCAACAGGGAGGGCTACATGCGGGTCAGGATCGACGGGATGATCTCCAGGACGGATGAGGAGGTCACCCTCGAACGCTATAAGAAACATGACATCGAGGTCGTGATCGACAGGCTGGATTCTTCCGACCGGTCCAGGCTGGTCGAGGCCTGCGAGAACGCGCTGAAAAAGTCGGAAGGGCTCATCATCGTGCTCGACGAGGAGGGTCATGAGACACTCTTCTCGGCAGTGCTCGCATGTCCGGTCTGCGGCCTGACGTTCGAGGAGCTCCAGCCCCGCATGTTCTCGTTCAACAGCCCGTTCGGGGCGTGCGAGGAGTGCAACGGCCTTGGGATCAGGATGGAATTCGATCCCGAACTTATCGTCCCGGACCCGTCGCTCTCGATCGCAGACGGCGCGGTCGCCCTCTACCGGAACTTCCTCGACGGTTACCGTGGCCAGTACCTCGGCGCTGTCGCACGGCATTTCGGTTTTTCGGTATTCACGCCGGTGAAGGATCTTACGAAAGAGCAGTATAACGCCCTTATGTACGGCTCGGAAGATGCGATGCAGTTCTCGATGCGAATGAAGAACGGAGACGCTCACTGGTCGCACCGGGGAACATGGGAGGGGCTCGTGCCCCAGTCCGAGCGGCTCTACCACCAGACAGAGTCCGAGTACAGGAAACACGAGCTCGAGAAGTTCATGCGTATCTCCGACTGTCCGAAGTGTCACGGGAAACGGCTCAAGGAGAAGATCCTTGCCGTAAAGATCGACGGGCGATCGATCGTCGATATCACCGACATGCCGGTCACGGCTGCCATCGGTTTCTTCGCTACCATCGGGATCTCTGAGCGCGAGACCGGGATCGCCCGGCAGATCCTCAAGGAGATCAGGGAGAGGCTCGACTTCCTCGAGAAGGTCGGGCTCGGGTACCTCACCCTCTCGCGGAGCGCCGGCAGTCTCTCAGGCGGGGAGGCACAACGGATCCGGCTTGCCACGCAGATCGGCTCGAACCTGATGGGCGTGCTCTACGTCCTCGACGAGCCCTCCATCGGCCTCCACCAGAGGGACAACAGGAAACTCATCGAGACGCTCCACCGGCTCCGGGATCTCGGCAACACCCTGATCGTCGTGGAGCATGACGAAGATACAATCCGTGCCGCCGACCACGTGATAGACATGGGGCCGGGTGCCGGTCTCCACGGCGGCAACGTGGTTGCAGAAGGGACCCCGCGGGAGATCGAGAAAAACCCGGACTCGATCACAGGACAGTACATGGCAGGGAAACTGCGGATCGAGACGCCGGCAGGACGACGGGAGGCCAGACATTTCATCCGTATCAGAGGATGTACCTCGAATAACCTCAAGGGGATTGACGTGGAGATCCCGATCGGTCTCTTCACGGTGGTGACCGGCGTTTCAGGGAGCGGAAAGTCGACCCTGATCTACGACACGCTCTACAAGGCACTCCAGCGTCGGATCTACGGGTCGAAGATAACGCCAGGATCGTACGACTCGCTTGAGTTCGACCAGGAGATCGATAAGGTGATCGTGATCGACCAGAGCCCGATCGGGAGGACCCCGCGTTCGAACCCTGCCACGTATACGAAGGTGTTCGACGAGATCCGGGGAATCTTTGCGGAGACGAAGGAGGCGAAGGTGCGGGGTTACAAGCCGGGGAGGTTCTCGTTCAACCTGAAAGGCGGCAGGTGCGAGGCGTGCGAGGGTGATGGCCTGATCAAGATCGAGATGAACTTCCTCCCTGACGTGTACATCGACTGCGAGGAGTGCAAGGGGAAGCGGTACAACCGGGAGACCCTCGAGGTGAAGTATCGGGGGAAGTCGATTGCTGACGTCCTCGGCATGAGCGTCGAGGAAGCGATGGCTCTCTTCGAACACATTCCCGGCATCCAGCAGAAACTGGCGACGCTCTCGGCCGTGGGCCTCGATTACGTCAAACTCGGGCAGAGCTCGACGACCCTCTCCGGCGGGGAGGCCCAGCGCATCAAGCTCACGAGGGAACTTGCAAGGAGGGCCACGGGCAAGACCGTCTACCTGCTCGACGAGCCGACAACCGGTCTCCACTTCCACGACGTGAAGAAGCTGATCGCGGTGCTCGACGAGCTCGTCGCCAAGGGGAACACGGTCGTGGTGATAGAGCATAACCTCGACGTGATCAAGTCGGCTGACCATATCATCGACCTCGGGCCCGACGGAGGGGACGCGGGGGGCCGGGTAATCGCGACAGGAACGCCGGAGGCGGTTGCAGGGAATCCGGGGAGTTATACGGGAGCATTCCTGAAGAGAATGCTCTCAGCGGATGTACGGGGGTGAATGCGGGCATATGTCCGGGGAGGCAGGACAGGACGGGCCGGTTCCGGGCGAAGTGT
>JAJRBP010000174.1 GCA_028679405.1 Methanoregulaceae archaeon
AGTAGATCACCGCTCTTACCGGGTATTCACCCAGGGTCCGGTCCACGAGGGACATTGCCGCCCGGGCTGTCTCGACCGAGGTGAGGGGGTCGATGACGATCCAGCCGGTATCGCCCCTGATAAGGTTCATCACCGAGGCGTCGTATCCACGGACCTGGTAGATCCCCGGGGCGACGGCAAAGAGGCCGTGGATATTGTTCAGCCTGGCCTGCCGGTACAGGAGCGGGTGGACGGTGTCCGGGCAGGTCCCGTTCTCAAGGAACCGGAGCGCCTCCATGTTCCATGCGGTGATGTTCGGGATATCCGAGGGGATGACGAGCGGGTCGTCGGTCGCGAGAAAGCCGCGGTTCGCGAAATCGAAGTCTTCCTCGTTGTTCAGCCAGGCAGGGGTCATGTTCGCTTCCTGGTTGGCAGCCACAGTGAATCCGGTGGCATCGTTCCGCTGGTCTATAGGTGCTGCACATACAACGGCACAGATGCACCCGAGGGATACCAGGAGAAGGACGAGAGCGGGGAGTTTCATACGGGATCATAGACCGTGGAATTGTACTGGACAATAGCGTTATCGGAATGAGTTGACAGGGGAGGTGCCAGTCGCGTTCATCGTGAAAAGCATGACCTCAGGGGAAGCTCCGGTCGTGTTCACTGTGAAAGGTGTGAGCGCAGATATCCGGGCAGGAACGTATTTGGAGGGCGATCCGTCGTACACTCACTGATTTCCCCGTTCCCGCAAGTTTGAACATTCGGGCGGTCAGAATACCTCACTGGTGAACTGAATGGACCCCCGGAAATACGATGCCATCTACAAGACCACGCCGCCTGAGAAGATCCCCTGGAACCTGGAGGAACCTCCGGAGACCCTCGTGAACCTCGTGAAAAGCGGGACGGTGAAGCCGTGCAGGACGATCGATCTCGGGTGCGGGACCGGCAACTACGCGGTGTACCTGGCAGGCCTCGGGTTCGACGTCACGGGCGTCGACGGCTCCCCCACAGCGATAGAGATGGCACGGAAGAACGCGGCGAAGCACGGTGCGAAATGCACGTTCCTGGTCGCAAACCTGCTTGGCGATATGCACGAAGTCCCCGGGAAGTTTCAATTCGGTTTCGAGTGGGATCTGCTCCACCAGTTCTTCCCCGAGGTGCGGGAGACGTATGCGAAGAACGTGGCCTCTGTCCTCGAACCGGGAGCGGTCTACGTCTCGGTCAGTTTCGGCGAGTCGGACCCCCATTTCGGCGGGAAAGGCAAGGTCCGGACGTCCCCGATGGATACCACCCTCTACTTCTCCTCGGAGGACGAGGTGCGGGACCTGTTCTCGTCGTATTTCAATGTGAAAGAGTGCAAGACCATCACCATCGCCGGAAAATGGGCTCCGCACGAGGCGGTATACTTCCTCGGGGTGCGGAAATAAGGGTTACAACCTGGACTGATACTGAAAACGGAGAGCCATGAAAGGCAGCACTATCGCAGGCTCCGGATTTTATGCATGCAATTCCGCCGTCCCTGGAGGAAATCCAGGCAATAGTAAGATACCATGACAGAGATCGAAATCGCCGGGCCGGGTTTCTCGGACCCACAGATCCGCCATCCCGGCCTTCACTGTCTCCGGAACACATAGAATAGCATGACATCCATCGACATCGCAAGGTCCAGGCTGTACAACCAGCAGATCTGCCGTTCCACGCTCCACAGCCCGGAGGAGGTAGTCAGGTGGATGGGGGCGGTGCAGGCCCAGGAATACGCCGGGGGCCTGTGGAGCATCGGGCTCCGCCTGCCCGGGACGACGGTCCGGGATATCGAGCAGGCGATCTCCGACCGGAAGATCGTCCGGACGTGGCCGATGCGGGGGACCCTGCACTTCGTCCCAGCGAAGGATGCGAAGTGGATGCTCGGGCTGCTGACCCCCAGGGTAATTATAAAGTTTGAAAAGCGGCGGAAAGAGCTCGGCATCGACCAAGAGACCCTCGATCGGAGCAGGACGCTGTTCACCGGGGAGCTTGCGGGGGGAAGGCACCTGACCCGCGAGGGGATGTTCCAGGCGCTCGCGAAGGCCGGGATCTCCCCGGACGGCCAGCGGGGATACCACATCATCGCTTACCTGGCCCACCAGGGACTGGTCTGTTTCGGCACGAGGGAGGGAAAGCAGCAGACCTTCGTCCTCCTCGACGAGTGGGTCGGTGAGAGCGAGGATCCGGGCCGGGACGAGGCGCTCGCCGAGATCGCGAGACGGTACTTCACCAGCCACGGCCCGGCGACCGTGCAGGACTTTTCATGGTGGACCGGCCTCTCCGCCGCCGATGCACGGGCCGGGATTGCCGGTGCGGGATCCGGCCTTTCTGAGGAGACGATCGACGGGAAACGGTACTGGACCGGTGCGAACGTCGATGTACCGCCCATGCCGGATCTACCGGGAGCCCACCTCCTGCAACCTTACGATGAGTACCTCGTTGCCTACAAGGACCGGAGCGCCGTCTTCGATCCTGCGTTCGTGGCAAAGATCGACCAGCGCCGTCCCGCATCGCCGTTTCTCATTGACGGCCAGGTCCTCGGGACGTGGAGAAAAGAGACCCGGAAAGACGGGATTGTGGTCAGGACGCGACCTTACCGTCCGCTGACTGCCCGGGAAAATGAAGCCCTGTCCGCGGCCGTGCACCGGTACGGGGAGTTCCTCGGGATTCCGGCCGGACTGGCCCGGGGTCCGTGAACCTCCCCCGTTTTCCGGACGGCATCGAGGGACGGGTTTCTCCTGGT
>JAJRBP010000104.1 GCA_028679405.1 Methanoregulaceae archaeon
TAGGAGACGGGAGCCCGGGCGAAATAAATGTACTGAAATAGATTTTCCCCAGTATTCTCTGGAAAATCCGCCCATGCGGGAGAGTGACAAAAGATCAAACCGCAGATCTTATCGGCTGAAAAATCCCCCAAACCTCTTATGAAACTCGTCTCCTTTCTCCTCGCCCTTTCCATCCTCATCAGTACCGCCTCAGCATTCACGATCCCGTGGGCAGGCCCTGTCACCAGTCCGGCAGCCACCGGGCTCGTGCCCGTCGCCTCGTTCGAAGGCGGGCACCGGTTCAGCGCCGGGGACTACCCGGTCGTCGTCCTCTCCGGCACCTACCGGGAGATGGGCCGGCAGTACGGTGCCCTCATGAAGACCGAGCTGAACGACGAGTACCGGTTCATCCTCGAAGGCCTTGCGAAGAGGGGTTACACGAAGGAAGATATCCGCTCCATGGGGCGGGAAGCGGCCGTGCTCTACCCGGAGCGGCAGATGGAGATCTTCTCCGGCATGGCCGAGACCTCGGGCCTGACCGTGGACGATTTCCTCGTCCTGTACAATGGCCCGGCCCTCTACCTCACCCTCCCCCGAGTTTCGGCTTCCTGCTCGTACCTCGCCGCCTGGGGTGATTACACGAAAGACGGCTCGGCCGTGGTCTCCCGCAACTGGGACCTCGGCGATGTCATGCTCCCCTTCGTCCCCTGGCACGTCCTCGTCGTATACCGTCCCTCCGACGGCAGCAACGGGGTCGCGACCTTCGGGCCGGCGGGGACGCGGCACGAGACCCTCGTGAACAGTAAAGGCCTCTTCATCGCGGACGACAACGCGGGATTCCTCGAAGAGGCTCCCGATATCAGGCCTGATATCGTCTCGGAGTTCTTCCGCCTCATGCTCGACTATTCAGACCTCGACGGGCTCACTACCGGTCTTCGCGGCACCCGGCCGAACCTCGCCTGGATCGTGGACGTTGCAGGACCGGACAACGCATACGTATACGAGGTGACCACCACCGAGATGAAACCGCGGACCGGCGACGGCGTCGTCGCGGCGGCCAACCATTTCGTGAACGAGTCATGGAACATGACCACCCCACTCCCCGACCACTCGGTCTCGCGGTATGAGAACCTCCTCAGCCAGGCCGGAGAGGCGAAGGGGTCCATCGATGCCGCGAAGATGATGGCGATCCGCGATGTCCCTTGGGAGAACGGCGGGGCGACCTTCGTGCACTCGGTCCTTTCGCCGGACTATCCGGACGAACGGTTCTCGACCATCCACCAGGTCGTGTTCGCGCCGAAGTTAATGACGCTCTCGCTGAAGGTGCCGGGCAGGAACTGGCAGGAGATCCGGCTCGGCTCCCTGTTTGGTGACATGTCTGCGGGAAGGCCCCTCTGTTTTCCCGGGCTGTTCAAATAGCGGGGAAAAGAAGGCGCGATGATCAGGGTGCCTTGCGTTGAGCACGCCGAGGAGGGTCCCGAGCGAGGCGATGGAGAGTGCCACCCACCGGTAGGAATCGCTCGCGGTTCCCTTTCCTTCTCCCTTCGTCCCTTCCGTTCCCTGTCCTGTGTCCGTAGTGTATTCTCCCTGTGATCCCGAGGAAATGATAAACAAACCTCGTCGGGCGGCAGTCTGGATGTGCCGTAAAGTATCGTACTATTCCATTTCAAGCCTGATTAAGTTCTGTGAGACGGGAACAGGTATGCCTGCGGATAGCAGACATGGAGCCCCATGAAAACGTAGATGAATACCCCGGTGGCACCGAAAAGACCTGGATACTCACCCGGCAGGCTGTGTGAAACTCCCGGACCGCTCACGGCTCTCCACCTTCCCGATCAGTGGTATCGTTCACGGGCGGTCATAATTTTTCTGGAATTTTTGCGACCGTCGTGTTCCATCGGGGGAATAATCAATATATATTACCCTGCCGATTGTCACACATGGCAGAAAGACCAATGGGTGTAACCATTATCGGGATCCTCTGGATTATTGCAGGGCTGCTCTGGATCTTTGCCGGTATTGTCGGTGGAGCCGTGCTCGCCGTGATCGGCCTCGGTGCGATCGGAGCGGCACTGGGGGTCATCTTCTTCGTCATCGGGATCATCGACATCCTTCTCGGGATCGGCTGCTTCATGGGCTGGGGCTGGGTCTGGACGATCGGTGTCATCTTCATGATCCTCAACCTCATCATCGGGCTCATTTCCCTGTTCGGAAGCCCGGTCACCGGAGTGATCACCATCATCATCGCCATCATCGTCCTCTGGTACCTCTTCCAGCCGAACGTGAAGGCGTACTTCGGGAAGACCTGAAACCTTTTTTTGCAGGAGCCGCCGGGGACCTCCTGGAGCGAAGACAAATTCCGCCGCTGCAGGTTATCCTGCCTGAGTCCGGCGGATATCCCCCCAGCAGGAACCCTCCCCCGGGTGAGAGAAAAACCCACTATATCCCCGGGGAGATAATCCTATGACGTACCATGCCGTCCGACCGGATCACGATCGGGAGGTTCTCGAGCCTCACCTACCTCTCGCAGAAAGCGCTCAGGCACTATGACCGGAAAGGTATCCTTGTCCCGGAAATCAAGGACAGGTTCACCGGGTACCGCTATTACACCGTGCAGCAGATAGGGGACGCGCTGAAGATCAAGACCCTCTGCTCCCTCGGGTTCGGGCTCGCCGAAGTAGGGAAGATCCTCTCGGCACTTTCTGCCCGTGACGAGGCGACGGTCAGGCAACTCATTGCCAGGCGCCAGAAAGAAGCGGTGTCCGAGATCGAACGGCTGGAGAAGATCACGTCTCTGCTCATCGGGGACAGGGATTTTTCGGAGTTGTTTGCAATGAACGTATCAGAACCAGTCGTCAAGGATATCCCGGCCATGAGAGTGATCTCGGGCCGGAGGACGGGGACCTATGAAGAGGTCTGTTCCGGTGTTTCGACCGCATTGATGGGGATTATTTTCTCGCCCGAAAACCGGAGGAACGGGGTGACGATCACCGGCCCCTGCATGTCGCTCTGCTATGATGGCGATTACCGCGAGACCGACGCCGACATCGAGATGGCAATACCGGTCCAGGGGCAGGTGGAAATCCCGGACCCGTCGTTCTCGGTCAGGACCCTTCCCGCAGCCAGGGTGGTTTCCGTCATCTACAAAGGCCCCTACGAGCACGAGGGGTTCGCGGTCGCGTTCGGGAATGCGTTCAGGTTCGCGGCAGAGAAGGAACTGGAGACGACCGGGCCCGACCGCCAGGTCTACCTGAACGATCCCGGCACGACGCCCGCCCAAGAACTGCTGACCGAGGTGCAGATCCCGGTCACCGGGTAATCCACTTTCCGAGTCGTTCTTTTCCGGCGAAGCGATCGAATCTCCCCGGTTCCTGCTTTCAAACGGGCAAAAACAGGGGTGTTTCCACGTATCAGGACAGGAGCCCGGGCCTTTTTTTATCACACACAATTGACGGTAATTATAATCAAAAATCAAGCATAGTTAGATCCATTAAAAATCCCCCTTCCCCTTTTTGATCTCCTTTGAGAGTTTCGTGATTCCTTTCCACCGCTTTCGTTCGGACCGTACCAGCCCTATATCGGCTTTCTCATGCTCGAATGCAAGTTCCCGCACGAGCCGGCGATAATTTTCCAGCCGTGATGATGAGAGTGTCCCGCTCCCCGCTGCTTCCAGCACGGCACAGCCTGGCTCCTTCTCGTGCCGGCAGTCCGAGAACCGGCACCCGGCTGCAAGTTTCAGAATATCCGGAAATGTTTCTGAAATGCCGGCTGATGCCGTGCCAATGCCAACCTCCCTGAGCCCGGGATTATCGATCATGAGTGCTCCGCTCTTCATAACGAAGAGCTGCCGGACGGTTGTGGTATGCCGGCCTTTCCCATCATAGTCGCGGATAACGGAGGTTTCCTGGACAGGCCGGTCCAGCAGCCGGTTGATCAACGTGGATTTGCCGACACCGGATGAACCGATGAGTACGATCGTTGTGCCGGATGTAAGGAACGGTTCGAGCCTGACGATCCCATAACCACTGATGGCACTCACTGGAATCACCGGAATACCGGATGCGACCGGGATAATTTCATCGGTGAGAACTGCAGGGTCATCCGCAAGATCGGATTTGTTAATCACGATCACCGGTTTTGCACCAGACGCATGGGCGATTGTAAGGTACCGTTCGATCCTCCGTGCATTGAGGTCATGACCGGCTGCCGTGACTATGAACACGATATCAATATTGGCTGCAACGATCTGGTCTGTGCCTTCTTTCCCCGGAGTTCCCCGTGTGAACACAGATTTCTGCGGCAGAATATCAACGATCGTGGAGGAGCCGGCTTCCGGCTGGTGGAGCAGCACGATAAAATCGCCCACTGCGGGGAAGCGACCGAGCTTACGCAGGGCTCCGGAGATCCCGGCCGTAACAAATCCCCCCTCGATAAAAACATCCCAAACGGTTTTCTGCCGGCAGGCCACGCGGCCGGGCATATAGGGTCCGGTATATTTCAGAAACACCCGCGTATGTTCATCTGTCCAACCAAGCTGTTTCATGGTATAGAAATGCCCATCCCCGCATCCGGAATCAGATTTGTTCATTTTAAAACCTGAACTAATTGCAGAAAAGGTGGCCCGCAGGGTGACAAGTGGTTTGTGGTCGTGATCGCTCACCACCACATCAGAACCAGGAAGGATGTTTTAAAAAAAAGGGTGAAAGGTTTCTCAGACTTTCTTCAGCGTATCGATCGCCACGTCCGATGGGTCGTTGTCGTCGAAGTGGATCAGTTCGATCATGTCCGCCCCGTTGATGGTGCCGAGGCTGTAGCCGCCGTTCCGCTCGGCGATGGTCACGGTCATCCCGTCCCTGCCGATCACACCGCTGAACCCGACCATCCATTGAACTGCGGTCTGGTTTGTGATGGAGAATTTACCCCAGAATATCCGATCCTTCTGCCCCTCCACCTGCATGGTGATGTTGACACCGGAATAGTCTGTATACCCCACGTCTCCGATATACCCGACCGCGGGGCCCGTCCAGTTCCCGAGGAGGTTCGGGACCGGGGGCGGCGGGGGAGTTTTTGACTCCTGTACTGGAGAAGTGGTCGTGCACCCGCAGGCGAATACGATAC
>JAJRBP010000155.1 GCA_028679405.1 Methanoregulaceae archaeon
TCAGGTGTCGATTTCCTGGTCGGGGTAGGCGGGGGGCGCGTGATCGATACCGCAAAGATCGTTTCCTACAACATCGATCGCCAGTTCATCAGCGTCCCGACTGCCGCATCGCACGACGGCATCGCCTCTTCACGGGCATCGGTCCCGACCGAGGAGGGGAGCGGTTCCCTGGAGGCACACCCGCCCATCGCCATTGTTGCCGACACGGGCATAATCGCCTCGGCACCTCACCGGCTTCTCGCCTCCGGATGTGCGGATATCATATCGAATTATACCGCGATCCTCGACTGGGAGCTTGCGCACCGGCTCCGGGGAGAGGCGCTCTCGGAGTATGCGATAGCCCTCTCGCGGATGACCGCCGAACTTCTCATGAAGAATGCCAGGGTCATCAAACCCCATCACGAGGAAAGCGCATGGTTCGTGACCAAGGCCCTCGTCTCTTCGGGGGTAGCCATGAGCATCGCCGGGTCATCGAGACCGGCGAGCGGGGGTGAGCACAAGTTCGGCCATGCGCTCGAACGGATCGCCCCGGGAAAGGCACTTCACGGGGAGGCCTGCGGTATCGGCACGATCATGACCATGTACCTCCATGGCGGAGACTGGCGGGCGATCCGGGATGCGCTCGAGCATATAGGGGCCCCGACCACTCCAAGGGATCTTGGGATCGATGACGAGATCGCGGTAAATGCGCTCCTGATGGCAAAGACTATCCGTCCCGAGCGCTTCACCATACTTGATATGGGGCTCACGCAGGAGTCCGCAAGGCAGCTTGTAGAGCGGCTCTACCAGGAGTGAACGTTTCATGGCCGAAGCAAAGACAAAAATAACCCTCATCGGTACAGAACTGGCAAAACAGGGACTGGAGTTCATCTACGAGGGAGCGCTCGCGGAATGCAGCAGGTGCACCCTGAAAAAAGCCTGCAATAATTTAAAGAACGGAAAAAAATACCGGGTCGTCGAGGTACGACCCACGCAGCATCCCTGTCAGGTCCACCGAAACGGCACCTACGTGGTCGAGGTTATCGAGGCACCCATCTCGGCTCTCGTCAATACCGAGATGGCGATAAAGAACACGAAGATCCAGTACGAGTTCTCCTGCAGCCGGTCGGAGTGCAGCAACTTCCCGCTCTGCCATCCTGACGGTATAATCGACCGCGAGAAGTACGTGGTGACCAATGTGGTTGGCGGGGTCGCGGATCCCTGCGAAAGGGGAAGAAAACTCCAGCTCGTCGACCTGATGCCGACCTGATAGCTGCTTTTCTGCCGGTTATTCTCTCCCCGGGGCTGCCCAGAGACGACAGCCGAGGGAGAGGATCGCATCCGCATCCTCAAGGCCGGAGATCCACCTCGCAGGGATCGCTCCTGCCCCGTAAAAGGCGCCGGCGAGAGCCCCGCAGCATGCCCCGACCGTGTCCGCATCCCCTCCGAGATTGATCGCTTTTACGACAGCCTCTTCAAAATCCCGGGTTTCCATGAAACATGAGATCGCGGCATGGGTGCAGAGGACGGCATCGAGACCGGGTTTGGGATCGAACCGCCGGTACTCGCCGAGCTTCCGGATGAGTTCAGGCGACCTGCAACGCGACCGGGCATGTGCAAATGCCGCAGTCCGTGACCTGCCGCGGACCATGTCGCTCACCATCCTGTTCAGCCACGCTGAGCATGCGCCTGCCACCGGGTCAAAATGGGTTAGTTTCGAGCAGCAGATACTGATCGGCTCAAGTGACGGGCCCGAATAGTATACGCCGACAGGTGCCCCCCTCATCACGCTCCCGTTCGTCCTGCTCCCACCTGCCGATCGGTGCACCATCGCTGCGGCACGGTAGGGAGGGACGCCTTCCCCGACCAGTCTGAAGACTGCACCCGATGTCGGGCCGTAGTACTCCGGAAATCTCTTAAAACCGGTAATCATGCGGGAAATAACATCTTCCGGGCAGAATCCGCCGCAGGCGGCAATCGACTCGGCGAGCGCAACGGCCTGAAGGGTATCGTCGGTATAATTGCCCGCAGAACGCGGAAAACGACCTCCGGCAATGAATTCAGTCAGCTGCTTTTCAGGTGGTCCGGCACCTTCAAGGGGCGCACCCAATGCGTCCCCCACAGCGAGTCCTGCAAGCACCCCTGCTGCCCGCATCAGCTCCGATATAAACGTCACCAATAAGGTATATCTCCTTCCGGAAAAAGTAGTAATCGGGGAAAGGTGATAGTGTGCAAAAAGAGGAACTGCTGCATTTACACATGCTAATGGTCCATATAAAGAAATTCTACGAAGATATCAACAGCGAGGAGATCACGACCGGCCGTTACGATTCCCTCGACATTTCTCCGGTTCACATCCACAAAAACAAAAAATGTCATAAAGATGCTCTCCTGACCCTGGGCGACGAAGTCGTCGGGCACATCCGCGGGAACCGCCAGATGATGGTGGAGTATGCGCCCGCGGAGATAGCGGTCGAGCACTAGTGCCGAGATGGAAGACGTAGATATCTGCAGGGAGATCATCTCGCTCTTCTTCTCTTCTTCTCCCGTTCGCGATATAAGGGAATGCACGATCGAGGTATGCAGGCGGTACCGGGCACCCCGGGTCCCGAGGAACTCTGAGATCCTCGCTTCTGCAACTCCTGAAGAACGGAAAGTCCTCCGAAGTATCCTCCTTGTCAAACCGACGAGGACTCTCTCGGGCGTCGCCCCCATTGCAGTGATGACCTCCCCGGCTCCCTGCCCGCATGGGAAATGTCTTCCCTGTCCGGGCGGTCCTGATCATCCGTTTGCCTCCCCGCAGAGCTATACAGGAGAGGAACCTGCTGCACTCCGCGGCAGGGACCATGCATATGACCCTTACACCCAGGTCCATGATCGTGTGGGCCAGTTCGAGGCGCTCGGTCATCACGCCGGGAAGGCCGAACTGATCGTCATGGGGGGGACGATTACTGCAAGAGACGCGGGGTACCAGGAGTGGTTCGTCCGGGAATGCGTCCGGGCGATGAACGACTATCCGGCCGAGAAGGCGGATTTTTCCACAGATCCTGAAATGGAACCAGTAGCCCTGGCGAATGAGTCGGCGAGGGTGAGGTGCGTGGCCATCACCTTCGAGACGAGACCGGACTGGTGCGGAAAGGAACATATCGACCGGATGCTCTCGCTTGGGGTAACGAAAGTGGAGCTTGGCGTCCAGCACACGGACGACCGGATCCTTGAGTACAACCGCCGCGGTTGCCTCAGTGCCGATACTGTCCTTGCGAACCGGCACCTCCGCGACGCGGGGCTTAAGGTGGGGTTCCATGTAATGCCGAACCTGCCCGGGAGCACGATCGAAAAGGACAGGGAGATGTTCCGGGAGATCTTTGCCAATCCGGATTTCCGGCCGGATTTTCTCAAGATTTACCCCACCCTGGTCACCCCGGGGTCGGAGATCGAGAGACTCTGGAAGGAGGGTAGATATGAGCCTTACCTGGAGAATGAGATGGTCGGGCTTATCGCGTACGCAAAATCCATCCTCCCCGAGTATGTCAGGCTCCAGCGGATCCAGCGGGATATTCCGGCAAAACTGATCGTCGCAGGCTCCCGCCACAGCAACTTCAGGCAACTGGCGGAGGAGCGACTCAGGGCAGAAGGAAAGAGGTGCAGGTGTATACGATGCCGGGAGATCGGGAGAAGCCCGGCCGTTTCAGAGATGGAAGACGGGATGATCACGTATGACTGTTGCGGCGGGATCGAACACTTCATCTCGGTGGTTTCCGATGATTCGCTCGTGGGGTTCGCCAGGCTTCGTCTTCCTGGGGAGCTTTTCCGGCAGGAACTCGGGGATGCCGCCCTCCTGCGGGAACTCCACGTGTACGGGAGCCTCGTGCCCGTCGGGGCCGGGGCCGGGGAGGGGGAGCACCAGCACAGGAACGTCGGAAACCGCCTCCTGGCGAGGACGGAAGAGGTCGCCGCCCGTGCAGGGTACCGTCAGGTCGCCGTGATGAGCGGGATCGGGGTGAGACCTTATTATCTCAGGCATGGCTATGAACGCAGGGGGCCGTATATGATCAGGAAGCTCCCATGAAGGCGGCGACCATCGAGTTCCTGCGGCAGCGGTTCGGTGAGTATTACCGGAGGTCCCCGCTTTCCGCCCCTGCGGCGGTCACCCAGCGGGAGTTCGGGTTCATTTTCTTCGACCCTTCCCCCGAAACGAGGATGCGCAGGCATATTGCATTTTCGAGCGGTACGGAGCTTCACGAGTACATCCGTTCCCTCCTCCCCTCGCACGTCTACTATTCAAGC
>JAJRBP010000229.1 GCA_028679405.1 Methanoregulaceae archaeon
TTCACTGCTTCCGTCACGCCGTCGGTATAGAGGACAATAATATCTCCCGGATTGAACTTGAGGGTCTGCTCAAGATACCTGGATTCGTCTGAAAGTCCGAACGCAATGCCCGTGGGCTCGAGATCATGGAACATGCCTTTCTGCGTTGAAAAAACCATCGGGGGATTATGGCCTGCATTGACGTAGGTGAACGACCGTGTTCGCGGATCGATGACACCAAAGAATGCGGTGACAAACATGCTTGTCTTAGATTCGGCGGTGATCGTTGCGTTTGCATCATTCATCGCATCCTTTGGCTGCGGATGCCACGTCGCATTCACGTGGATGACAACTTTTGACAACGCCATAAATATTGCTGCAGGAAGACCTTTTCCCGACACATCGGCGATGACGATACCGAAAGGTCCTTCTTTGCCAGGCATCTCCGCGCTTGGGATGATATCGTAAAAGTCACCACCTACAATTTTAGCCGGGACACTTAGTGCAGCAATATCAAATCCCGGCACCGGTTCGATTATATGCGGCAAAAAACTCTGCTGGATCTCGGCGGCGACCTGCAGCTCGGTATTCTTTCGCTCAAGCTCTTCGCTCTCTTCCTTGATTCGCCTGATCATGAGGTTGATGCTTCGTTCGAGGCGGGTGAACTCGTCGTTCTTCATGCTCCTGATGGTATGACTGAGGTTTCCCCTGGAGATGATGTCCACGTCTTCGACGATCTCGTTGATTGGCTTCGAAATCAGCCTCGATGCCCCGTACGCCGAGACGACTCCAAGGATAACGGCCAGGAACCCAAGCAAAAGGTGAGTGACAAGAAGTGAATTGAGCTTCTCCTCCAGGATCGCGTCAGTATAGGCGAGTTCTGCTATAACACTCATATCTGATGCAGCCTGAGTGTCGGTCTGGTTGATAAAGAGATACTTCATTGTCGTGTGAGGGTCTATGTTTTCGACAAAATCAGACCGCGTTGCGAGCACGGTATCGAGGATCTCTTCGTGGGCCGGGTCTGGCAACGGGTCACGGTAGACACCCCCTTTTGTGAAGACATTCTTGTGAACATCATAGACCTTGATGTCGATGAGGTTTGGGTTGATCGACCTAAGTTTCTCTGCAGTGTCAAAATAGGACAGCCCGGCCCGTTCATTCTCAAAGGAGCTGGACGAGAGCCCCATCTCGAGCAGGTACTGGTGATCAGGAGTGGGCATGAAAGCGAATTTTCTTAATTTGCCGGTCACGGTAGTGTCGTTCGCATCCGCGACAGAGCGGACCACCCTGTCAGCGGCGAACGAGTTCCCGGCGAGTATCCTGGGGAGTCTGTCATGGTAATCGGGATATTTTGAAAGATCGAGGCCCATTACCTCCGGGACTGTCGAACAGACGATCACCCCGGATTGATTGATGACGTAGAGGTCGAGATCGCCGTCGAAATTGCTCCCAAGCTCCCGTTTCAGCTGCTCCAGGTCAATTGTCGAGGGATCTCCTCCGCATTTCGCATATTCATCGAGATAGATCTGAAATGCGGCCGCCATCTTGTCGTTGAGGGTGCTGTCGAAGAGCTTGAGCCCCTGGTTCACGAGCCCCACCGATTCGCGCACGTTCAGTTCGGTGTATTGTTTCAGATAGTCATCCTGTGCAATCGTATTCCGGGTTGCCTCTATATACGCACTCGTGATGAGGAAACCGATGATGAGTACAATAATGGAGACGATTATGATAGTGAGGTAATGGCGGAGTGCCAATCGCTCGAATGGCAGGGAACGTGGTATATTCATGACGATCTCGTGATTCTGTATGTATCGATCATTGATTCCGGGGATACATAATAATCTCTAAAGACCCGGAGACAGGGGATTGTCCCGATTGAATTCCAACTGTGCCATATCGATAGTCTTATCCTTCATCCTGCCCCGAGATCCACTGAAAAGGCGAAGGTGAAGATATTGAAGATTCTTGGCATTAACGCGAGCCCGAAAGGTACCGGGAGCAATACCCTCCAGCTTGTCAGCGGAGTACTCGATGGAGCGAGTGCTGCCGGAGCGAAAACGGAACTGGTGGACCTGTACGAACTGGACATCAAGTATTGCACCGCATGCGGTACATGTTACGCGAAGGGAGAATGTCCTCTTGACGACGATTTCCCTGATCTCTTCGAGAAAATGATGAATGCAGACGGGATAGTCCTGGGCTCCCCGAACTACATCGACTCTGTGTCGGCACCCATGAAGGCCTTCTTTGACCGTATGGCCGATGCAATGCACTGCCAGATGTTACTAGGGAAATATGGTTGTGCAGTCTGCACCGCAGGAGGGATCAACCTGGACGAAGTTCTGGGCTATATGAATCGCGTCTTGACCAATCTCGGGGGGACTGCAGTCGGGAGTGTTGGCGCCTCGGTCGGAAGAGATCCGGCGGAACTCTCCCGGGTAGTGCCAAAGGCTATCGATCTCGGGAAGAAACTCGTTGAGTCGATACAGGGCAAGCACCTCTATCCCGAGCAGGATGAGATCCACCGGCAGCGAAAAGAGCATTTCTGCCAGCTCGTGAAGTTCAACAGGGCGAAATGGGGGCATGAGTATGAATGGTTCGTCGAGATGGGTTGGATACAGGAAGGAGTGTGAAATCCCACAGATTTGATAAAAAAGCGTTGTAAAAGACGAGTTATTATATTATGCAGAGAGTTCTTACCGTCGTGGATATG
>JAJRBP010000159.1 GCA_028679405.1 Methanoregulaceae archaeon
GGACTCCCGAAGGCGCCGGCGATGCCATGCTCTTGTGGCCCGACCCGACCACGAAGTCTGCCCCGAGCGCCTTTCCATCCACCGGCATGATCCCGACGGTGTAGGCGCCGTTGTAGAGCCCCGGGATGTTGTACTGGTGCGCTGCACGGATGATACCGGCCACCTCGTGCTCGTTTCCGAACTGGTAATCGAAGTGGTCTATGAAGAGGAGGACCGGGGGCCTGCGAAACTCCCTCTGGACAGATTCGATCTTTTCAGCCGCAGCATCAGCAGTAATAAGGTTTCCATCCGATTTCGGGACCTCGAGCATCACCCCCCCTGCCTCCTCGACCGCGAGGACTGAAGTGTAATGGGAGAGCGCGGTGAGGAGGACAGGGTCTCCTTTCTCCACGTAGGTATTCGCGACCGCCTGGAAACCGCGTCTCGCCCCGGGGACGACACGGGCCACGTCCATTCCCACGAATGCTGCAAGATCCCGGTGGAAGACATCGAGGGCTGGGGCCTTGATCTGGTCGAGCCTGAACGGTTTCCTGCAGTTGTCGCAGACCGAGTACCCGTCGCCCCATGCGATGACCGCTTTCATCGCATCAGCGGTGAGCCTCCCTCCTGCCTGGATGGGGTCGATATTGATCAGGAGCTCGTCCACCTCGCGGGTCTCGATCTCCCCCGCGCACTTCACCTGATCAGCTCCTCTTTGAGAATAATGACCTGCTGTTCGAGATCGCGGATGAGCCGCTCGGCCTCGGAGCGCTGGTCCGGGTCGAGTTCGTGAGCCGGGGCGGTCGCCCTGAGGAGGACCCGGAGGTCGGTAAGAGAAAACATCGCCTGGAAAACGGAATCTACCACGCGTCTGGGCACGGGATTCACCATACTAATATCGGCCGGGCCATATTAGAGTGCTGACTAGTGACTCCTGTTCAGGTCTCCGCGAACCATGGTCCACAGGGGAGATCTGTGATCAATTGGCATTCTATACCGTTTCAAGAACAATATTCACTTTTTTCACTGTAATATTGACAGGGATGGTGTAGTTCACAACGGTAACGGTCTTTGGAATCGTGCCATTGAATGGAGCCGAAGTATCGAACCTCTCGTACGAGAGATTGGTGCATCCTGTGAAATATTCCCTGGTAACATCAGAATCGAGCGAGATTCTGGCCATCCCGTTTCCGCTGGTGACATTGGCGGGCCCGGCGGACAGGGAAACGGTATCGATCGAGATATCGGATCCGTTGTCCGAATACACTGCAACAAGATCGTTGACGAATTCCGCAGCCCTTTCCCTGAGCTCGTCCTGGGAGACGTACTGGAGGGGTGCCGACCTCACCCCCTTGGTCGTGACGACGTAGCCATTCTGCCAGGTATACCCCTGATCGATCCAGAAATTGTTCGATGGCTGGTACGAGAGGTTTACCAGCGTACTATCGAACCTGTGTTCGACAGAGCCGCCTGTCGTGACGATGAGGGCAAAGGTGTCGTTCTCAATGATTCGTATTGTGCCCGATGATTCCAGCGGGTTCAGGAGAAACGCACCGCCTCCGAGACGTACCTGTTCCGAAAGTGTACCACCACGTCCGGACTGCTTTCCGGCGAGAATTGCATTATCTACGTCCGAGGAAAATCTCATGATCCCTGTTTCCACCTCCCTGAGGTGGCCGATTTCGGCCTGCTGTTTGAGGGCAGGCAGGTATGTCGTCATGTAGACCGAGAAGAAGGTCACGCCGACTGCGAGAATGAGCATGACACCAATAACCGGTGCTATCGCCCTGTCGTTCATGGTTTAGATCCTCCCCGTAAAAATGACTGCATGGGGGGTCGAGACCCTCACTGTTCTGAGATCCGGGGGGATACAGCCGGTCTCGTTTGTTACCCTGAGAGAATCGCCCAGATCGAAGACTTCAGGATCCCCGGCCGGGATAATCTGCACTCCGGGGCTTTCCACCTTGAGAAGGGTGACATAGTCCTGTTCCCCGCCGATAGCGTTCTCGAGAACGATCGAGAGATCGGACGACCGTACAAGATCCCCGCCCTTGTGGTAGAGATTGAGGACATTCTGACCGGGGTCCGCCGGATTTTCTTGATACCGTATCATGATCGTCACGCTCGGGTCCCGCGGCTCGGGGAGGTAATTGCTCACCGAGGCTGAGAAGATCCCGAGGAGGATGAGCACCATCGCGAGCATGAGCATTTCCCCGACGATTTCGGAAACCGCGTTATCATCCCCCATCATTCACTCACTCCCTAGAGGATCACCACGAAAACGAAGAGCGTCATCGCGAGCATGAGCATCGAGTGCTTAAATCCGCTGAAGATGCTTCCTGCCGAGAGTTGTCCGGCCATGACCCCGGAGAAAAGCCCGAGGATGATCCCGATCCTGAACATGTCCTGTGTGTTCCCAGAGATGTCTATGGTCGTATGGAGTTTCTCGAATGAAGAGACGAAGGAGACGTTGAGCTGGTATGCGGTATAGAGAAAGATGGCGAACGAGAGGTACACGATCATGACGTATGCGAACGAGACGGTGGTCCGTTCCTTCTTCAGGTTAAGGTAGTGCTCCATATCTCCGATCGCGATCACAAGGACTTCGCGTATCGAGTGGGTCACCTCGCTCGCCCGGACAAGGAGGGAGATTGCGCGTTTGATCGTCACCACCCCTATCCGCTCCTCCATGCGGACGAGCGCTCTCGAAACATTCGATCCCCACCTGACTTCCTTGTCAACCATCCTGAGTTCCGAACTGAGCAGCCCGAGTTTCGAACCTGATATCAGGTTCACCGCCCCCTGCAGGGTAATCCCTATATCCTTGAGGTCGGCAAGTTCCCGAAGGAACGCCGGAATTTCCGCTTCGATATGGTTCACGTACCTCTTACGTACCTCGAAGGCGATCGAAAACGGGATCAGGAGGGCGATCGCGAGAATGCTGATGAAGATCTCCAGGCGGTATCCTGCCGGGAGGAAGGGATCGATGTATCCTCCGGTGTAAAGAAGGGTACAAATGGATCCCGTAACTGCTGTCATCCCCAGCGCGTATCTGAAGTCGGATACGTAATGCCTGAGAGGGTGCCGCAATACGTCCCTGATCTTCAGGGCTCTCCGTCTCTGTTCGATCGCTTTCCTGAACAATCCTTCATGGATACCCGCCCTCTGCGGAAGACCGGGGACGCCGGTCCCGTACTCCTGCTCGCGTACCTCCCGCCTGACAATCTCGTACTGTTCTGCCGGCATGACGAGGGAAATGACCCAGATCATACCACCCGCTCCGAGCGGAAGGCCTACGAGGAAGAAAGGCATGAGCGCGGAGAGTCCGGCCTGGCCGCTCATGTTCTCGGCGACCATCATGATGATCACGGCGATAGGTGCGGCCACGAACGCGGTGACATAGACCTCAGCCATGATCTCAAGGGTCTTTAAGCCGGTTTCCATCTCCCTTGCCGCGCTCTCCCTGTAATGCGAGGAACGTGAGGCAAGGAACGCGGTAACATCGCCTCCGCTCTCAAACATGAGCACCAGGTCGTCGAGAAGTTTTTTCAGGTTCTCGGAAGGAGTGATGCGCCCGAGGTTGCGCATCGCGGTCAGGACGTCGTCGCCGAACACCTCAACGTCCCGGACGATCATGCCGAATTCCCGCGAGACCTCGCGGTACAACTCAGACTGCTCGTACACGCTCCGGATGATGTTGTACAGCGTCAGTGTCCCGGAGAGCGCCTGCATGTAGGTGATTGCATAGGGCAGGTCAAGGTCTATCCTGGTCTTCCTTCCCCGTGCGACCAGTGAAGGCTGGAAAAATAGCAGCATGGCTACCGCCGCGACAGGGGCTGCTGCAATGACCACGTCCTGGACAAGCGGCGGGAGCGGGTTAAGGATGGTGAAGCGGATGGAGAGCACGCGGAGCAGGACGACCAGGAGAAGGACGGCAAGAGTCGTGACACCGATCTGCACCGCGGCAAACCGTAAGTACTCCCTGTACGTCTTTCCTGTATGTGCAGCCCTGAGTGTCCGGGAGAAAGACTCCCTGTCTGCGAGCCGATTCACGATGGTCTGCGGCCGATTACCCGTCTGCATGTCCCGTCTCTCCGTTTTCGTCCGCAGAACTGCGATCCACGAGACGCATGAGGTTGAATAGCCTGGTGATCTCCTCCCCCCGGGTCACCCGGTGCCTGGCCATCTGGCCGAGCATGTGAGCACGCGCGGACAGCTGTTCTTCAGCGGTCTCCCTGGTCCAGCCACGGGAGTACGCAATCGAATCGAGGACTTTCGACCGCGAGAAGAGGCGTTCGAACCGGTCGGTAACAGGGTTCCACTGGTAGAGCGGGCAGCAGCGGATCACGTCCGACCTGTCGACCGAGATCTCTGAAAGGACCCTGCATCTGCGTACCGCCCGGCCTTTCCTGTACTGGAGCAGCTGGACGACCATCAGGTCGAGTGCCCCGAACATGGAACGGGGTACGTTTATCGGGGGGTTGATCAGCCGGTTGATCGACTCCTCCTCGCTTCCCGCGTGAAGCGTGGAGTACGTGGTATGCCCGGTGTTCATCGCCTGGAACAGTGTCTGGGCCTCCCCGCCCCGGACCTCTCCGACGATGATGTACTCAGGCCTCTGCCGGAGCGAGGCCTTCAGGAGGGAGAAGAGGTCGATATCCCCTTTTGTCGAGCTGCCCTGCGTGTCCCGGGTCTTCGTGGGGAGCCAGTTCCTGTGGGGAAGCTGGATCTCCCTGGTGTCTTCGAGCGAGACGATCTTCGACGTCAGCGGGATGAAGTTGGAGATAGCGTTCATTGTCGAGGTCTTTCCGCTCGCGGTCCCTCCGACTACGATCATGCTCTTCCGGTGCTCGACCGCGAGCCAGATGAACGCGAGGATCTCGGGGCTGTAGGTCCCGTAGTTGATAAGGTCGACCGGGGTCATCGGTTCTTTCTTGAACCTGCGGATGGTGAATGAGCTGCCCCTCGAAGACACCACGTCCGTATAGGTCATCTGGACCCTCGATCCGTCCTGCAGGGGTGCATCGAGCAGGGGGGAGGCGATCGAGATCTGCTTGTCCGCCTTCTGCGCGAGCTTGAGAATATACCGGTTCAAATCTCCCGGAATGAATGAAACGGAGGTGGGTATGGACCCGAACCTGGTGTGGTATATGTATACCGGGAGTTCCGGGCCGTTGCAGCTTATGTCCTCGATCCCCGGGTCGTGCATCAGCGGGTCAACCGGCCCGTATCCCTGGAGGTTCCTCATGAGATAATACAGGAGGACCGGGATGCGTTCTTCGGGATACCCGGGCACAAACTGTTCCGCACCCCTGCGTACCGCCTCCTCGTCGAGCACCCGGCCTTCGGTTCCCTCCACCCTGTCGTAGACCAGCGTATCCCTCATGTAGTCGTTGATCTCCTC
>JAJRBP010000033.1 GCA_028679405.1 Methanoregulaceae archaeon
GCCTTTCGCGACGATCGGTGGGATCATCGGGGGAATTCTCAGGTCCGGAGGCATACCTGCAGGTCCGTAAAGGAGGATTTCCCGGAAAATCCCCAGGATGGTACAGCGGGTATCCATCGGAGAAGCGCCGGCCATTCATCACACCCATTATTATCCATGAATGCGCAAACCCTCTCCCGGAACCATCATGCAACAATCCCGCCACGTCGACCTTCACGCCATATCTCACCAGGCCATGAGAAAGTACGGATTCGAGCCTGCATTCCCGTCTCCTGTGATGCAGGAAGTAGGCGCGATCAGGGAGCAGCTCCCGGATCCGGGAAGCATCAGGGATCTTCGATCGCTTCCCTGGTCGTCCATCGATAATGACGATTCCATGGACCTCGACCAGCTGGAAGTCTGCGAACCTGGTACCGGTGGGGAGATCGCCGTGAAAATCGCAATAGCGGACGTCGACCGGTATGTCCCGAAAGATTCGAGGACCGACAGGTATGCCTCCCACAACGGGACCTCGGTATACACTGGTGTCGAGACCTACCCGATGCTCCCGGACCGGCTTTCGAAGGGAATATCCTCTCTCCTGCCCGGCCGGGACCGGGTGGCAGTGGTGATAGAGTACACCGTGCTGCCGGATGGCGACGTCCGCCCTGGCGACCTGTACCACGCGCTCGTCTCCAACAAGGCACAGCTCGTCTACGAAGAGGTCGGGGACTGGCTGGAGGGGGTCGCGCCCGTCCCGGGAACAGTCAGGGATGTTCCGGGCCTTGAGCAACAGATCCGCCTCCAGTATGAAGCGGCGCTCAGGCTCAAACGGCACAGGTTCGAGCACGGCGCACTCGTCCTGAACACGATCGAGGCGCGGCCGGTAATGGAGGCGGACTCGGTCAGGGAACTCCAGGTGCAGCGCCAGAATTCAGCCAGGTGCCTCATCGAGGACTTCATGGTCGCGGCCAACGGCGTGATGATAAATTTCCTGGGGAAGGCAGGGCTTGCGGTCGTCCAGCGGGTCGTCCGAGTCCCGAAGTTCTGGGACGAGATCGTGGTAACGGCCAGCCAGTACGGGGAGAAGCTTCCGGCTGCCCCGGACGCAAAGGCTCTCTCCCTGTTTCTCGCGAGAAGAAAAGTTGCCGATCCGGAGCGTTTTCCCGATCTCTCGCTCACTATCGTGAAGCTCCTCGGGCCAGGGGAGTACCTGACCCTCGAGCCCGGGGGGGAGCCCACCGGCCACTTCTCCCTCGCGGTCTCGGACTACACGCACGCGACGGCCCCGAACAGGCGATTCGTCGATATCATCAACCAGCGGCTCCTGAAGTCCGTTCTTGCGGGGAAGGCAAGCCCCTATTCATCAGCCGATCTCGAAGACCTCGCAGCCTGGCTTACGGACAGGGACATGGCCTCTAAGAAGGTGGAACGGTTCGTGCGGAAAGCTGCGGCCGCCGTGCTTCTCCAGGACCGTATCGGCGAATCGTTCGAAGGGCTGGTGACCGGGGCATCTGAAAAGGGGACCTATGTCCGGCTCATCGATCCGCCGGTAGAGGGCCGGGTCGTCTCGGGCGAGCGCGGGCTCCGGGTAGGTGACAAGATCAGGGTCAGGCTGCAGAAGACGGACCCGTACAATGGTTTCATCGACTTCGAGCGCCTGGGCGGCGGGGAAAAAAAGGTACTTCCCGGGAGCATGGATTTTGCCCGGAGAAGGAAAGGCCGCTGATCGGCCTGCATCCACTCCTCCGGAGGTCTGAAGAGGTCTGACGAATTCACCAGGAATCCACGAGCCGTCATCCGTACAGGATGACAGGATACGGTCGGATCCTTTCCTTCTTCAGGATTTTTTCCACATTCCGGAACTAAAAAGATCAGGAGTTTTATTTTCCCTGACAGGAGAGACAGATTGTCGGGGGTAAGGTTCCGTTTCCCTGGATGCTGCACTCGCCGCGGAACAGCGCCGACTCCTCGCATGAAGACCCGTTCGGAAAACTGCACAATCCGTACTCGTTCCCGTTCGGATCCCTGAGAATCGCGAGGCTCCCACCCTTTGAGATGCAGTTCACCGATGCCGGGTTTGCGATCCTGGTACCTGTGGTATTATTCCCTATGCCGCATTCGCCTCTCATGAGCGCCCACTCCTCGCATGAAGACCCGTTCGGAAAACTGCACAATCCGTACTCGTTCCCGTTCGGATCCTTGAGGATCGCGAGGCTCCCGCCCTTCGAGATGCAGTTCACCGATGCCGGGTTTGCGATCCTGGTGCCTGTGGTATTATTCCCTATGCTGCACTCGCCGCGGAACAGCGCCCATTCCTCGCATGAAGACCCGTTCGGAAAACTGCACAGTCCATACTCGTTCCCGTTTGGATCCCTGAGGATCGCGAGGCTCCCGCCCTTCGAGATGCAGTTCACCGATGCCGGGTTTGCGATCCTGGTACCTGTGGTATTATTCCCCACGCCGCATTCACCTCTCATGAGCGCCCATTCCTCGCATACGGTCCCGTCAGGCAGCACACATTCCCCGTACTCGCTCCCGTCCGGGTTCTGCCTGATCTCAGTCCTTCCTCCCAGGTTCCGGCAGTTCACGGAAGCTGGATTCGGCATCCCGATCATGGACGGGGTTACCGGTATCGCCGCACCCGTCACCTGCGGGCGGGTCTGGTTCCCCGCGGTCGGGGTGTTTCCCACGCATCCTGCTGCGAAGGCTGCACCGATTACCATACCTGCGAATATCGCCAGGGTGAGACCTCTCATACCGGTGTGGTACCGTCTTCCAGACGTTAAATACGATTCATATGACATGACCGGATGAGCTCCGGCATGACTGGCAGCAATTCCGGCGATAAATAGCTCTCAGGACCTGTGCAGTTTCTCCTGAGAGGGGAGATCCGGCTTCAATGCACACCCGGTTGACCAGTCCAGGATATTTTTGCGCAAATAAAAGGATCCCGAACGTATAAGTAGTTATCACCCGAAATATCAGCTATCCGACCTTGAATACAGACAGAGGGATGTGAAAACATGAGTGGATCTACATTACCGGCGATGGGGAAGGCGCTCCTCCTCGCCCTGCTGATCGGTGGATGCCTCCTTGCATCCTGCCCGGTCTCCGCGGCCGAAGAGAATTTCGTCCCGTTCAACCAGGCGATCGATACCGAAGATCTCGGTTTCGGGAGCGGACTCGGCTGGGCTAACCAGGTCGATCTCGCCGAGTACCGGAACGGCACCTACAGCTGGTTCAGGCAGCCTGCAACCCTCGACCCGTTCGGTATCGCAGGAAGGAACCCGTTCGCATCGGTTGATACCCAGACGAATTCCCTGATCAAGGGTGCGCTCACCAATTACCTTGCGAATCCGGGCAGGTTCAATTCATCGAGCGTGATCTCGACAATACCGGCTCTGCCGGACCATACCTGGGCATC
>JAJRBP010000069.1 GCA_028679405.1 Methanoregulaceae archaeon
GATCCACTCAGCTCCGAGGTTCTTTCGTATATCGATTCGCTGGAGAACGATTTCCGGCAACAGCAGAACATCCAAAGCACACTGAGCATCGTCGACATCCTGAGAAACGCCAACGGCGGAAGACTCCCCTCCTCCCGTGCGGAAGTCGATTCCATTATCGGTACGCTTCCCCAGCCGCTCCGTGACCAGGTCGTTCCTTCGAACGTCCTCACCCTCGTCCAGGTCAGGCTCGACCCTGGGTTGTCTGAAGATGTCCAGAAGACGGTTCTGAACAACGTCGCATCGGTTGTAGAAAACTCTGTACCCCCTCCGGGGGTAGGTGTGGAAATTTCCGGGTCGCCGGCTTTCAGCCAGCAGATGCAGGAAGGACTCTCGAGCAACATGGGGATCCTTATCGGTGGCGCGATGATCCTGATGATCCTCACCATGGGGATCCTCTTTGCGTATGTCCGTTACCGGTTCATGCCGGTACTGCTCGTGGCGATCGGGCTCGTCACGTCGCTCGGCCTGATGGGTCTTGCAGGCATCAAGCTTAACATGGCTGTGATCGGTGCATTCCCGGTCCTGATAGGCCTTGGCATCGATTATGCAATCCAGTTCCATGCAAGGTTTGACGAGGAAGCACGAAAGGGATCGCTCGAGAACGCGGTGTTCATGACGGTGACCCGTACCGGCCCCGCCGTCATGTACGCGATGCTTGCCACGTGTATGGGGTTCCTTGCCATGTTTGTGTCGAGCGTGCCCATGATTCGTTCGTTCGGGCTGGTGGCTATCATCGGGATATTCACCTGCTACTGGGTTTCGTGCATCGGCATGCCTACGCTCGGCCTTCTGCTGAAATACAAGCCAAAACAGCCCAAAACTGAACTCTGTTATGCTGTCGGGACCGATGCGTGCGATTCGATTATAGAGACTGCGAAAAAAGAGAGCAGGAACGGAAAGAAGAAGAAAAGTTCCTTTTCCTATGGCCGGTTCCTTACCGATGTATCGGTGAAAATTGCGAAAAATCCAATCCCGGTCCTCCTGATCGCAGGATGTATCGCTTTCATCGGATTCCAGGTCGATCCTACAATTCCTGTCGAGTCCAGTGAGAACTCTTTTGTTCCGTCGGATATGCCGGCCAAGATTAATATCGACAAAGTCACCCGGATTCTGGGATCGACCAGTACTGCGGACTTTTTTATCCGGGGAACGCGGGTAACGGACCTCGATACAGTCCGATGGACCGCGGAGTTCCAGGAATACGAACTGTCCCATCATCCCGAGCTGACGGCATCAACGAGCATCGTCACCTATATCCTCCAGTATAACGGCGGCGTGATGCCTGAGACCCAGGCAGATCTCGATGCAGTTATCGCAAAAATTCCCGAAGAGACCAGGAAACCGTACCTCAGCGGCTCGATGAGTGGAATCGTGAAATTCAACACCATCAAGCTCGCGATGGTCCAGCAGGACGGCCTGAAAAAGCAGATGATCGAGGACATCGCGTTCCTCGAGCCTCCGGTCGGAATAACCGTAGACCCAGCCGGCTCCTTCGAACTGTTCACCACAATGCTTGGCTCATTGTCTGACTCCAAGGAGACGATGACCTATCTCGGGTTTATCTTTGTCTTCGTCTTCCTGATCTTCGTGTACAGGCACCTTCATGCAATATCCCCGATCATCCCCATCGTCTTTATCGTAGGATGGAATGCCGTCGCCATGTACGCCCTGAATATCGCCTATACCCCGCTCACCGCAACGCTTGGGTCGATGACAATTGGTGTTGCGGCCGAATATACGATCCTGGTCATGGAACGGTACGCAGAGGAGCAGGAGCGCCTGCATGACCATGTAGCAGCCATCCAGGAGAGTGTGCAGAAGATAGGTACTGCGATAACAGTCTCAGGTCTTGCAACCTTCTTCGGGTTCTCGGCACTTTGCCTGGCCACCTTCCCGATCGTCAGCAATTTCGGGATAACCACGTTGATTGCTGTGGGCTTCTCGCTCATCGGTGCAATCTTCATCATGCCTGCAACACTTTCCATCGTGGGAAGGTTCGAAAAGACAGACCGCCCCGCAAATGGTAAGAAATCAATTGAAACGGCACCTGCCGGCGAGCAGGCGACCTGAAACCGCTCTTTTATCAGCCTTCCGAAATCTGACGGGATATCACCTTCCCAAATCCGCGAAAAGAACATTGTGAGGCAGGTCTCACAAGACAAGGACATCCACATCGGCCTTGACAGAAGGCGAGATGTCCCTGGAATACGATTGGTATGAACCGGTGGAGTTCTTCCCGATGATCGTTGACAGGTCCCAGGTGCAGCCCGGATCCGAACCCCGACTCTCGAAAAAGGAAGTACCCGCGATGCGGCTGCGAAGTGGTGGCATTCTCTACTGATCTCAAAAGTGACGTGCGGAACGTGCAGGTTCGTACTATATAATGACATTCAGTCCTGCATTGAGTGGTGCAGGTATGCAAGGGAGTGCGTCCGGGAAGAGACCTACCGGAAGCTGACCCGAAAAAATCAGGACTGAGTGCTGAACTGATTGGAGTTCTTCTAATCGATCGAGTACTCTCGTGCTTCCCTCGAGAGAAAGTACCCGAGGACCACCCTGATCAACACGACCGCCCCCAGGATCAGGATCTCCTGCACTCCAGGTGCGATCAGGGTGCCTATGATGTCGGCAGCGATGAAGAATTCAAGCCCGAAGATTATTTTTCCGGTGAACTGCAGCCGGATCCGGTCGTACTTCAGGTCACTGGATAGGACCTCTCTCCGGAGGAGGTCGATGATCGCACGGATCCCACCGTAAATAATAAGGATAGCGCCAACACCGCTGAAGAAATATCCGATACCATGGACGATCTCCTCGAGCATGAAAATGGCCTCCAGATGAATTGATACAGCGGAGAATAAAAGGTTGGCGACATAATCAGTTCCGGACAAGGTGACCTTGTCTGGAGCAATCAGCCAGCGGTAACAGCACGTAGTGTCCGTAATGCATCGATCCGTCCACCAGTCAGCACTTTTCCCTGGAGATCGCTCTTCTTCCTTACGTTCTTAAGGATCGCCGACTTGATCGCCCGGGCAGTGAGACCCGGGTTTCTCGAGTGGATGAGAGCAGCAAGGCCGGTAACGTGGGGGACTGCCATCGATGTTCCCGACATGTACAGGTACTGGCTTCCAGGATAGGTGCCAAGAATCATATCCCCGGGCGCAGCAATATCGACCGATGCTTTTCCGAAATTTGAAAACCCGGCGAGACGATCGTGGTTGTCGGTCGCAGCCACGGCGATGACCTGATACGCCGGGTAACTTGCCGGAAAGTGAGGGCTCAGATCGATGTTTGAGGCCTTGTTGCCTGCCGAGCAGATGACCGGGACTTCGGACACGTTGATCGCGTCGGATAACGCCCGGTTCCTCTCGGATCCGCCCCACGAGCAGCTGATAACGTCCGCCCCCATCATCCGGGCGTACAGCAATGCGCGGGCGGCATTGATATCAGAGCCATAGCCATCCTGTCCAAGAATTTTTAATGCCATGATCCTTGAGGTCCAGGTTACCCCGGCGATCCCTCTCCCGTTGTTCCCCGAAGCACCGGCGATACCGGCGCAATGGGTCCCGTGACCATGGTCATCCATCGGATCGTTATCGTTATTGACGAAGTCCCACCCACGCCAGTCATCGACAAAACCGTTCAGGTCGTCATCGATACCGTTCGTTCTTTTATCCCGGCTCCACAGGTCTTCTCCTGTCTCCCCCGGGTTGGTCCAGATGTTCTCTCTGAGATCCAGGTGCGTATAATCGACGCCGGTATCCACAATTGCGATCACTGTACCGGGGGAACCAGTCTCGATGTTCCACGCCCTGGTTGCATTGATATCCGCTCCCCGCGTCCCGCCGGCCTGTCCGGTATTCCGAAGCGACCACTGGGCAGGGAACCGGGGATCGTTGGGCACTGCATCGACAGAGATTGAATGACCCGGTTCCGCGTAAAGAACATGAGGATCTGCCCGAAAGACAGCTACTATCGCATCGATCGTGGAGTTATCAGGGATCCGGACGACCTGGGCACCTTCAAGCCCGCTCTCCGTAAGGTCTGCCTCGATGGTCGTCCCGGCAGATGTGTGGATCGCATCTATTGCAGCGGAAGCACCGGGTTCACTGGCCGAATACCTGATGACAATATAGTCAGGAGCCATCATATCCGCAGCTGCAGGGGAAAGAAATGTCAGGAACAGGAAGACCGTGAGAAGACAGGTCCCTGACCAGGGGAATAATTTCAAACCGGTGCCCACCAGTACACATTCCTGTGAATGTCCATATTGATTTCGCCGGGCATCAGGGAATACGTCCCTGCCAGGAAAAGCCGCCCCTGGACCAACAGAGCGAAAATGGGTGAATATCAGATGCAATCGAGCCGCTCCGAAGAATCAATCGCAGGATAAAAAAGAAAGTCGATCTGGAGTTCTATGCGGCCGGAGTGCCGTCCCATCCTGCGAGACGGGCCATCATCCACCAGAATGCCGCACCCTTCATCGCGCAGTTCAAAGGCTTCGAATGCGCGCAGCATCCGTCGCATAACTGGCTGGAGGTCTTTGCAAGTTCACTATTCGGATGAGCCGCAACCCACTGGTCAGCCCAGTTTCCTCCGTTATAGTCGCAATTATCATTCGCACCCTTGTTAAGGAAGTCTTTTCCGCTTGGATTGTATCGTTCGATATCGGCGAAGTCAAAGAGCACCTTGTCATTCGCCTTGCAGTAGTTCCTGATCTGCTGGTTCCTCTTGTGGAGGTTCCCGGCACTGCCGGATCCGTCAAGGCGCCCGGTCATGTAGATGAACCGCATCCCCGTGAACTGAGTCTCGAACTCATTCATCTTTTTTAAGTATCGCGCGGTATCGGCCGGGGTATTATCCGACTGCTGGGTGCACCAGCTCCACATCGAGAAGTCGTATCGTCCGGTGGCTGCGACCGCGCGGGTGTGACTCCGTCCGGCGACACTGTCCCAGTACAGGTCAGGCGTGATATAAGTATCTGGAGGATTGCCGTCGTAAATCCGGAGTGCTCTCGGAGTCTCGAATGGTGGAAGCCCTTCGGTTCCGCTCTCCCGTACTGCAACAGAATACCTGACCGGGAACCTCGTCTCCCATGCCTCAAGGCCGGTCACGATCTGGCCCCCGTGCGAGGTATGGGCATAGTGGAACGTGAGGGTTTTTGCCTTGTTCAGCCAGTATTTCGGGATCTTTGTGATGTTCGTACAGGTATGGTTGATGATAATAGGTTCTGCAGCTGCCACGGAGATGCAGAGGCAGACTCCCAGGCATAGTATCGCAAAAAGTGTCAGACTTTTCATTATCGCACCTGAATAAAATACCATTTCTTCCCTGGTCTAAAAGAGTTGCGGTGCCCGCATTCACATCCCACCTCCGGTAAATTACTCCTGTATCCTTCAGGCAACAGTATGGGTGACCGCAGGGATCGAGATCTGGTTGTCAAACCTCTGGGTATACCCGTCCGGGAACTGCACAGTAGTGATTCTTGGAGAGAAGTCGGGGCTTACCAGAGCTGCAAACCACTGCCTGCGGAGCACTTCTTCCGCAGCCGCAAAGGAGAGCGGGGGTGTGGTATAGGTGGTCCCTTCCCCGGTCGTCCTGACTGCCGCAAACTGATGTACCCGGATCGAAACAGATTCCGGGGTGACGGAGTCGACTTCAACAGGGCGACGGAACTCCTGTTCAAGCAGGTCCCTGATCTGGTCAGCGGGGTCCGCTATCTTGAGATACACGACGAAATACTCGATCCAGTTAAGGTTGTACCTGAAGGTGATCGACGAATCCCCTCCCTGGCCAACCGAGATATCCAGGGTATCGGCAGTGAATGCGCCTGCATGCGGAATTGTCAGGATAAGGGCCAGGACTGCCACCAGCCAGATCCATTTCATAACCATCCGATGGTGCATCCCGAGTGTTAAACCTTCTGTTGAGGGATCTGATTTCTCACGCGTGCGGTGTAAGTACCCTGGAAAGGTACCTGATCCGCGTCCCTTTCAGGAGAGCAGGAAAATTGCGTGATGTGTTAACTCATCCGGTTACGGGACGAAGGAGCAGAAAGAGGATCGTGTCCATGACCCGCCCCGACGACCCTTCATTCTTTTGTCCGTGCCGGAAAATACCTCATCCAATATGCGCTGTTCACCCGAATCTGGATCGTTAATTATAATTCACGAAACCGACCCTTCCCTGTCCGGAATCGTGAAAGAGAAGATACTCCCGGTTCCTGGTTCAGAGTCCACCCTGATCCTTCCTCCATGCCTCTCGACGATCCTGGCACATATCGCAAGTCCGATCCCGCTCCCCGGGTACGCATCCCTTGTATGGAGTCTCTGGAATATCTCGAATATCTTCTCGTGGTATTCTTTCTGGATCCCGATGCCATTGTCCTTCACCGAGATGCTCCATCCATTCTCCTCGCGATCCGACGTAATCGAAATCTTGGGCGTCCCGCTATCCTGAAAAAGGATCGCATTGGATACGAGGTGCGAAAGAAGCTGCACCATCTGGTAATGGTCCGCCATAACAACCGGGAGCCTGGAAGATTCGATCTTTACATTCTTGCCCGCGATCTGCACGGCGAGATTTCTTCTCACCTTCGCGAGGACCGCATTCATATCGGTGGCTTCGAACCGGATCGTACCTGCACCGACCCTTGAGTAGTCGAGGAGGTCGTTCACGAGTGCATCCATCCGTGTTGCACCATCGACGATGTACCCAAGGTATTCGTCTGCATCCCTGTCAAGACTCCCCAGGTACCTTTCCTTCAGGAGCTGGGAGAAACTTGTCATCATACGGAGCGGTTCACGGAGATCATGGGATGAGAAGAGCGCGAACTGCTCCAGCTCCCGGTTGGACCTCCGGAGTTCTTCAGCGATCCGTGCCATCTCCTCCTCCCTCTGCTTCCGGTCTGTGACATCCCTGTTCGTTATTACGTACCCGGAGATACCACCAGACGCGTTCCGGAGTACCGCCGTTCGCCTGTCGATCACCACCCGCGAACCGTCTTTTCTGTACTGGACCAGTTCCGCACGTGACTTACCTGTCCGTTCCAGTTCTGAGATCTCGTCCTCTACCGCGTCTTTTGACGAATCTGAACCAATCACATCTTGCAGCCTTTTGCCAATAACCTCGGCCGCCGAATACCCGTAAATCTCCTCGGCTACTCCATTGAAAGAAGTCACCACAAAGTCCTGGTCGCAAGAGATGATCGCATCGTTTACGTTCTC
>JAJRBP010000300.1 GCA_028679405.1 Methanoregulaceae archaeon
GGCGGTGGACCGGGGACTGCTCTCGGCCGAGGCAGCAACAGCACTCCCCAAGGACGAGGTCTACCAGCTGATGTTCCTGCCAGGCTTTTCGACCGCCGAGACGGTCACGGACGTAAGCGGGCGCGGTGTAGGGCTGGACGTAGTCAGGACCGCTATCGAGAGCATGAAAGGCACGGTCAAGATCGATTCTACCCCCGGGAGCGGGACGAGGTTCGAGCTCGTGCTTCCTCCCACGATGGCTATCGTGAACGTGATGATGGTCAGGGTCAGCGGCAAGCGGTTCGCCATCCCGGTCAACAACATCGTGGAAGTTGCGGGACTGACCGGGATCTCGATGCACCGTATCGGGAGCATCGATACTGTCGTTCTCCGGGACGAGGTCCTCCCGCTCGACCGGCTCGACGATATGTTCGGCTCATCGAAGGGGCACGAGATCCTTGTGGTAGTCCAGACCCAGAAGGGCAAGCGGTCGATACCGGTCGACCTGATCGAAGGACAGCAGGAGGTCGTGATAAAACCGCTCGGCCTGACTATCGGCAAGGTCAGGGGTATCTCGGGCGTGACCATCCCGGGGGACGGGGAAGTAGTCCCGGTGATCGACGTGAATGCGATTGTGAAGGAGACGGAAAGATGATTCTGACGGCAACCCAGCTCGACGCGATGCGGGAGCTTGGGAATATCGGTGCGGCACACGCCGCGACAACCCTCTCGACGATGCTCCAGGCGAATATCGAGATGAGCGTCCCTGAGATAAACGTGATCGACATCTCGCAGATATACAAACACATCGGGGACGAAATGGCGGCCCTCGTATTGTTCGAAGTCACGGGAGAGGTCTCGAATGGAGGATTCGTACTCCTCCACGTGCCGAAGGACTCGGTCATCCGGCTTACCAATGCGATGCTCGGGTCAACGGAGATGGAAAGGGAAATGACCGAGATGGACAATTCTGCCCTTCTCGAGATCGGGAATATCATGGTCTCCGCCTTCCTCGACGGGACGGCCGGCCTCCTGAACATCATCATGCTCCCTTCACCTCCGCAGCTCGTCATCGATATGCCGCATGCTGCCCTCGAGGCGGTCCTCGCGGAAACAACCGCAGCAGATATCAACGAGGTCGTTCTGTTCAGGACAGAACTCTTCAGCGACCGGTACGAGATCGCGAGCAACATCTTCCTCCTCCCGAACCAGCCCATGCTCCAGGACATCATGGGAAGGCTTGAAGACCTTGTCCGGGGAATGTGAACCGGAACTATGGCCGAGGCAGTGACTGAGACCGTGATCATCGGGATCGGCGAGTACCGGGTAGGCCGTATGCCCATGTCGTCGATAGGTCTTGGTTCCTGTATCGGCCTGATCATCCATGACCAGGACAGGTCCATCGGCTGCCTCGCCCACGTGATGCTCCCCGAGTCGCAGGGAAAGACCGATCGGCCGGGTAAATATGCCGATACGGCAGTAGAGACGCTTTTTGCCGAGATGCGTGCGGTCGGCTGCCGCCAGCAGTCGCTCGTCGCCAAGGTCGTGGGAGGGGCGTCGATGTTCAAAAACTTCTCGGGAACACTCAACATCGGGGAGAGAAATATCATTGCAGTAAGGGAGTGCCTGAAAGCGAAGGGGATCCCGATACAGATCGAAGACACCGGCGGGGCAGAGGGAAGGACCGTCACCTATTACCCGGGTGAGGGCGGTCGCATAACGGTGAAGAAGGCCGATGGCCGGACAAGGGAACTCTGACCAGACGATTCTTTAAAAGGGTTATTACATCACGAATACTGCTGCAGCAATCGCCGTTGTCCAGAGTCCGCATTTGTCACCAGTAGCCGACTGGCAGACATGCGTAGTCCTGATGATCTTCCCGCTCGCCTTGTAGATCTGTTCTCTCTCCTGCCAGGCCTGGTTGATATCGAACTCGATCCCGAGCGTGGTGGCGAGCATTGTCGCAGCAAGGTCTTCCGCATACTCCCCTGCGATCTCCGCCGTCTCGCCGTATGCATGGTGTTCAGAGAGATACCCGTATTCCTGCGACTCCTTCGGGAGGGCGAGACCGATCGCCGCGGAAATCAGCCGGTTAGGTTCATTCGTATCATTCTTGGCCATCACGCAGTAGGTGATCTCCCCGGGCTGGAGAATACGGAGTCCTTCGTCCGGTGCGACCTGCTTGCAGAGCGGCGGAAAAATGCTGGAGACATACACGAGGTTGAACTTCTCGATCCCGGCCTTCCTGAGGGCGAGCTCGAACGAGGCGAGGCGATCCTTGTGGATCCCAACCCCCTTCGTGAAGAAGATCTTGGACGGAACGGCCATATCGATCGTTTTGCAGTTTGGCTATTTTTACTTTTTTATTTCCGGAAGAACGAACCGCAAAACTGCCGGTTTCTTCTGTGATGCCCGGCGGTCCGCGCGACTCTGTAAAGGATAACCTGGAGATCCAATCATCTCACCATGAAGGATTCCCGTATAACCCGGGAGTTTTATCGGAATTCCGGCATGAAAACCGATAGAAAGTATTTATGCGTTCCAACAGAAATGGTACTCTGCGGTGCACGAGAGGTGCATCAGCTTCCATGCAGGAGGAAATCTTTGAAACACACCAACTTCGCATGCACGGTCCTTGCGCTTCTCGCGGTGATGCTTGCCGTCACCGGAATTGCGGCAGCCGACCGGGCGGTCAATGCAACAGCCGAGACCGCGGGAATAACTTCCGATACCCACATCGAGTGTATCGGTACAGTCATGACCTCCTCCTCGCTCTCAGGGCAGATCGGCACCGGTGACCTCAACCCACCGCTGGGCGACGCTGAAGCGATCGGTACGGTCGGGTATAACGAGAGGACCATGGCGGTCGACGGGGAGACCAGCTATACCGCCCATATGGGCTTCGATTCGTCCAACAAGATCGCCGACAAGAACAACTTCGAGTCGCAGCGCATCATCGCGTTCGATGGAAGCAAGGGTTCAGGAATGGGCCGGATGACCTCGTCCGAATCGGTCATGATCGACATGGTCGGAAAGGCGGCAGACACTGCGAGCACTCTGCTCTGCCCGTTCGGGGCCGACTCAAGCGAATACAGCCCGGCATTCTGCAGCGTAGTGAAAGCCGGGAGCGACCTTGACCTGTACGTGGGATCTGTGGCGACACAGTCGTCCGCACGAGTCATCTCGGCGACCGGCGATGTCCCGGTTGCACTCGGGTACAGCATCAACCTGCGCGGGTTGAACGACGGGGAGCCTGCCGATGGGTCCGCGAAAGCATACATGCGGGCACATATTCAGGACGCACGCGGTAACTCCACGGACAAATCTTCAGATATCCAGTACGAGGAAGAGTCCTCGGCATCCGGAAAGATCTATGTCTTCTCGAAGGACATGGGCTATAATTCCGGGATGAGAAGGGTATAGGGATCCGGGTAACCGGAAAACCTCCTTTCTTATTCGTCCGGAAACGAGTTGCTTAGTAATTCTCTTTTTCAGGATATCATTCCCGGATCATCAGGTTCGCGTTTCTGGTTACTGATCTTTCTC
>JAJRBP010000292.1 GCA_028679405.1 Methanoregulaceae archaeon
CCCGCGGGATATCCCTGGTGACACCTTCCGAAAGGATTTCATGATCCTCTGACATTGAAAATTCTGCCTCGCATCTCTGGAAGAGGTCGAGGTCTGTCTTCCCGTATAGATCATTCCGGGAAAGGCCGAACAGCTCTTCGCCCGCCTTATTCAACCTGATATAACGGAGATCTGACGCGTCCTTGACAAAGATCGTGTCCGGAATGTTCTCAACGATTGCATCGAGGAACTCATCCTCCTCCGACAGCGCGATCTCTACCCGCTTCCGCTCCTCGATATCGGCCTCGAGCTGTACTACCTTCTTTTCCAGCTTCCGAAAGAGAACCTCATTGTATTGCCTGAGGATCTCCATCTCGTCCCCAAGTGGTTTTACATGAGAGATCGGTGCAATTTGTTGTGATTCTTCCAGGACTTCATGTACCACCTGAACCAGGACCTCGGGTTTTTGCGGTTTGATGATGAATCGCTCCGCGCCCAGGCTCAGGGCGAACTGCTCATCCCTCGCATCAGTATAGGTGGCAGTATAGAATATGAATGGAATGGGATTCAGCCGGCAGTCCTCCTTCCACCGGCGGCACAGCTCGAAACCGTCCATGACTGGCATCAGGATGTCGGTGATTATGAGGTCCGGGGGGTCTTCTTTAGCCGCTCCCAGGGCTTCCGCTCCATTCCTGGTGGAAGTAACTACAAAACCATACCCCTTCAGGGTCGCTTCCAACAGGTAGAGGTTTGGCTGAATATCGTCGCATATCAGGATCCTGGTCATCCGTTCACTCCTTCGGAATTGCAGGCTGGGAGATAGTGTTCTATCTGGGCTGAAAAGATCTTTGGGTCTATTGGTTTTTCAATGTATCCGGTGCATCCGGCTGAAAGTGCCTTTTCGCGATCTCCAACCATGGCGTAGGAGGTAAGGGCGACGATCGGGATGGCGGACAGCTCCGGATTGAGCCGGAGCTCCCGGGCAGTCGCGTATCCGTCCATCACAGGTAACTGGATATCGAGTAAAATGAGATCTGGTTTCATCCTGGCGGCCAGGTCGATACCCTCCCTGCCGTCCCGAGCCCTGGATACCTCGTGGCCTTTAGCAGTCAATATAAAATTGACCAGGTAGAAGTTCTGGTCATTGTCCTCGATGTAGAGAATACTCCGCTTCATTGGTTGCTCCTATCAACAGGAATGGTGAACTCAAAGACGCTCCCTTTTCCCTGTTCACTTTCCACCCGGATGGTTCCACCCATCATCTCGACAAGCCTCTTCGAGATAGAGAGCCCAAGGCCTGTGCCCTCATAGTGCCGGGTGAGGCCGGTCTCTAGCTGGCTGAAGGGTCTGAACAGCTTATCCAGGTCCTCACTCCGAATCCCGATACCTGTGTCCGAGACACGAACTGAAATCATAGCTCCCTGGCGCGAACATCTGACCCCAATCTGACCCTGTCCGGTGAACTTTATGGCGTTGGAGAGAAGGTTTAAGAGAACCTGTTCCACGCGCCGGCTGTCCCCCCTGACCGCTCCCACGTCGGGTGTGATTTCAGTCATAATCGAGAGGCTTTTTCGCTCTACGAGCGGTCTGACGGTGCGGATGACCTTCTCGATCGATACCCGCATGTCGAAAAGTTCATTGGCGAGCTGCAGTTGTCCTGCCTCTATCTTCGAGAGGTCCAGTACATCGTTGATCAGGGCGAGAAGGTGTTCAGAGCTGTCCGATACCATGCCAAGTTGTTTCTTCTGCTCCTCGTTCAGGGGTCCGGCCATCTCCTGGAGGAGAATTCCCGAGAAACCGATGATAGAATTGAGCGGTGTCCGAAGTTCGTGTGACATGGTTGCGAGGAATGCCGACTTGAGCCGATCGGCTGACTCGGCCTCCTCTTTCGCCTTCGCGAGTTCACGGGTGCGTTCGGCAACTATCTCCTCCAGGTGGTCGCGGTGGTCGGCAAGGTCTGCCAGAGCTTGTTTCCGCCCCAGTTCTTCAGAGTGGATCTTTCCGACCATCGCCCTGAAAGAACGGGCGAGGACTCCGATCTCTCCCGTGCTTCCGGTTTCAATCTCCTGGTCCAGGTCACCGGTCTCGGCAATTTTGCGACTTACCTCCGTAAGGCTTGTAAGGGGCCGGATAACCGTGTGGTTGAGTGCAGCGATGGTAATCCCGGAGAGCAGGATCAGGGCTATCAGGACAATGAGCAGGATTCTTAATATGGAATCGTTGATCTCCTGCTCGATCTCTGAAAATGGGATAAAAACGCCGATCTTCCACCCAAGTTCCGGAGAGGTATAATGCATGAGGTAGGTATCATTCAGGACAAGTACTCCCTCCCTTGTCGCAAGGAATGCCGGGGTCTGTCCGGCCAGGATATCGCTAACATTGCGAAACAGCCAGGAAGAGTTTCCTGCCGCCAGGACCATGCCATTTTTATCGACAAGGACCATCTCCCCGCGACGCCCGATATCGAATCGGGATATGTAGTTCGTAAGGTTGACCAGGGTAATGTCGGCACCCACTACGCCGTACACAGATCCGTTTGCATCGAGCAATGCAGTCACGATCCCGATGTTCACATCCGGGGTAGTGACGGCCTTATACGGTTCGGTTACCATCACCTGTCCCGGGTGTTCTTTTGCAAGGATATACCAGGGCCGCTCCCTAGGATCGTAGGCGGTTGGCAGGGCGCGTTTGTATGAACGGACAAATGCGCCATTTTCCCGGCCCATATAGACAGAGCTGACATACGGATGGGTAATCTGGTATGCCTGCAGGATCCGGATAATATCCTGTTCCTGCTTTCCGATGGAATACCGGAACTTGTCTTCGGATGCGTTTAAGAAATTCGTGAATTCTCCGTCGTCCCTGGTACGGATATCCTCGCTGACGGAGAGTTCAAGGACATCGTACCGGACGCTGCTGATGAAATTGGTGAGTGCAAAATCGATATGTTCCAGCTGGTTGATCGAGTTCTGGGAGATGGTATTGAGGTTTTGCTTGTGTAGTGTTGAGGGGAGGACTCCGCCAACAAGGACAAGGACCAGTAGACCGATACAGAGATACAGGCCCAGGACTTTTGACCGGAGATTCACAATATGTGGATATCGGGGACAGGGGCGATAACCGTTTCGAACCGACATGGATTGGAAAGAGACCGATTAGTGGAGGTATCGTGATGTCCTGTAAATTCCTCGCAGGATTGCCGGTTTATTATTCCCGGGAACGCTCATAAGAAACAAACACGTCCCGGGTGCCTTGGCGAAAAAAAATCAGGCTTAGTGTTTTAAACGGATTTTCCGGCAGTCCTGCCCGCATCGAACAGATACCGTTATTGTTTCGTATCGTACACTTTTTCTCCCATATTCAAAATGAGGGTCGTCCGAATTGGATCTTATCATCCTGTGTATTCTCGCACTCCTGCCGATCATCGTGATCTTTACCGGCCTTGTTTTCCTGAAACTTGGGGGAACGCTCATGGCGGTCATCGGATGGGTGCTGACCGGTCTCATTGCCGTCCTGTTTTTTCATACATCGCCAGAAATCGTTTTCTATGCATCATGGAACGGCATCCTGTCTTCTTTCGGGATCTCCCTGATGGTATTCCTGACAATCCTGCAGGTTACCATGATGGACATCACGGGAGCCTTAAGCAGGATAACGGAATACATCCGGGCTGTCGCAGCAGAGCGCTACGAGCAGATTATGATCCTGAACGTGGGATTTGGATCGTTCCTTGTCTCGGTCGGCGCCACGCCGGTGACCATGCTGCCGCCGATAATGCTTGCACTCGGCTTCTCTCCTGTCGCAGCCATTGCCCTCCCGTGTCTCGGATACGACCCGCTGACATCTTTTTCGTTGCTCGCTGTCCCTATTACTCTTCCCGCATCGGTGTTCAATCTCGATGCCAAGGAATTTGGCAGCACCATTGCGCTGTTCCTCCCGGTGATATCCACAGGACTCGCGCTTGGCATGCTATGGGTGGCCGATGGATTCACCGGGGTGAAAAAGGGCTTTTGGATCGCACTTGTTTCCGGCCTCACCCTGGGGATATCAGCAATCGTGTTTGTGAATATTCTTCCGGCTTCAGCAATCGGCCTTGTCGGCGTGTTCTCAGGTCTCGTAACGATTATCGTCCTGCTCCTCCTCCGTGCGGTCCGGAGGAAACGGATGAATTCAGGACCTGTATCCGGCACCGGCCCACGAAATCCAATGCCCCTCTGGAAGGCGGCCTTTCCCTGGATACTCCTTGTCACTTTTGGGATCCTCATCAGTATCCCCTTTATCCAGGCCGGCCTCTACAGTATCCTCGGGGATGCCCAGAAGATCCATGTTGTTGCAAACAAGGTCGTGGACTTAAAACTCATGAACCAGGCCTATTTCTGGGTACTGGTAAGTACGGTCCTCGCCGCCCCTGTCCTGGTGTCCTCGTGGAACAAGGCCGGAACAATTCTTTCGGTCTGGCTGAAACGGGCATGGAGTCCTACCCTTGCGGCGATGATCTTTTTTGCCATCGCGTACGTAATGGACTGGTCGGGACGGTCAGTCCTCAACAATACTCTCACCTTCGCCGGGGGGACCGATGCGTACAATATGAATGCGGTTATAGGTCTTGCCCTCGCACTCGCCTTCGGAATCGGGTTTCCAGTTATCAGTCCGAGCCTCGGGCTTTTCGGATCATTCATCTCCGGGAGCGAATCCTCCTCGAATGTCATGTTTTACGGGATCCTGAAGAAAGCGACCGACGTGCTCAATATCGATTTCATGAAAGTGTACGCCGCTCATGCGGTAGGCGGGGGTGTCGCATCCGGGATCGCCGTCGCAAAAATCCTGAATGCCGCCGCAGTTATCGATAAACTTGGACTGGAAGGAGAGGTAATCAGGAAGTTAGCTCCGATCGCCATCATCCTGACCGCGATCACCGGCCTGATGCTTGTCGTAATGCTCATTCTTTAAGGAGAGTCTGAATTCTCTTCCGGATGTTATGGCGGTAGGATCGTTCTGTATCTGTTTTTTCAGAACCGGTTGAGTAGGGGGACCAGTCCGTCATACTCGCGCTTCCAGGCCGGGTCCGGGATACGAAGGATCCCTTGAGGGGAGATAATTCAAGGTTTTTTTCAGCCCCTTTTTCAGATATCCCTTTTTACGGATAAAATGAGAAATGGCCTCTATCGCAGGTGAAAAAAGAAGAAGAAGTCATGTGACCGTCACGGCGCCCTTTTTGTACGATCCGGGATACGTCGCG
>JAJRBP010000006.1 GCA_028679405.1 Methanoregulaceae archaeon
ACCGGCCGAGGTTATCCACCGGTTCATGAGGGATTACTCCGACCAGGAGGAGTTCGAGATCCCCGAGATCGGGGAACCGCTCCTCTCGGCCAGGGATGTGGTGAAGCGGTATATCTCCGTCGACAGGGGTGTGGTCAGGGCGGTAAACGGGGTCACGTTCGATGTCAGCACCAAGGAGATCTTTGGGATTATCGGGAAGAGCGGTGCGGGCAAGACAACCCTGTCGAGAATTATTTCCGGGATCATCGAACCTACTTCCGGAGAGATGAACCTCAAGATCGGGGATGAGTGGGTTGACATGACCAAGGCGGGGATCGAGAACCGCGGGCGGGCAAAAGGATATATCGGTCTCCTCCACCAGGAATACGACCTGTACCCCCACCGGACTGTCCTCGATAACCTGACGGATGCGATCGGACTCGAGTTTCCAAAAGAACTTGCAATCAGGAAGGCGGTCATCACCCTCAGGATGGCCGGGTTCCAGGAAGATAAGAGCAGGGATATCCTCGAGCGGTTCCCATCGCAACTCTCGGAAGGGGAACGTCATCGTGTTGCGCTTGCGCAGGTCCTGATCCGCGAGCCAAAACTCGTCGTCCTCGACGAGCCCACCGGAACCATGGACCCGATCACGAAGATCGACGTGAAGCACTCGATCATGCATGCCAGGGACGAGATGGACGAGACCTTCATCGTGGTATCACACGACATGGAGTTCGTGAAGGACACCTGCGACAGGATCGCCCTGATGAGGGGCGGCAAGATCGTCCAGATCGGAAAGACTGCCGAGGTCCTCAAGAGTCTTACCGAGGATGAAAAGGCGGTCATGGGAAAGGCCGCCCCATAAAGGACCTGTCCGATGATCTCTGTTCGCCGTGACGGGGAAGAGATCAGGCTGGAAAAGGGGGCCACACTGGGAACGCTCCTTACAGGGCACGATTTTTCCAGGGTCGTCGCAGTGATCCGTCCCGGTGCCCGGGAATCAGCCACCACGCAAAACCTCCGGCTTTCCACCACTGAGGGGGAAATAGTCGTGGAGAACGCCGGGGAGAGGACCTTCCCCCAAATCCCGGTCGATCATCTCGCAATACGGTGGGAAGACAGGTACGCGGCGGCATTCGGACCGTTCGAAAGCGATGTCCTGCCGGCTCGGCGTGAGCATGTGTACGAGCGGGGCGATATGATCCTCGGGTGCGGGGGGTATGACCCGAAACAGTCGTTTCTTCTCTTCTCCCGCCTCCGCCACTCTGCAGACCACGGTGCCGGGAGAGACGGGGGGATTATCGGCAGGGTGGTGAGCGGACGAGGGGTGCTCGACCGGTTCATACCGGGCGACAGGATCACCGCGATCGCCCCTGTCGTCTCCTGGGCGGATACGACCCGGTCGTTCACGACGAACGACAGGGCTCTCGTCCTCGAGGACGGGATGGAGGTGATCTCGCGGATCGATATCACTGCCCAGGGGTACTCTCCCGGGGAGATCGAGACAAGCGGGGCCCGGACGGTCGAACACTTCCTCTATACTCTCCAGAGCGGTCGTTTTTCGGTGGCGAGGGCTTCGAGCACCCATATCAGGGACGAGCTCAAGGAGGGGACAGATCTCCCGGTCGAGCTGACGATGCCGAGGAGAGAGGGGACCGTGACCGTGAGGACAAGGGGGAAGTCGAGGGGCAGCATCTATATTTACCGGGCAGATATCCCCGGGAGCCCGCATCACAGTGTGGTAGGCCAGGTCACCCACGGTATAGAGATCGCAAAACTTGCCAGGGAGCACGACGTATTCACGGTCAATATTACCCCTGAAAGGTTCGACCTGGTGGGAAGCCCGCTGGACAAGGCCCTGGCTGTCGCGGGCGAGAGAAAAATCCTGGCAAAACCCGACCACGCGGGAAGTGACCGGATCGTCGTGGGACAGGACCCAGGAACGACACTCGAAGCCCTTGCGCAGGAGAGTGTCTCCCTCACGACGGCGCCCCTCCACGAGGTGATCGACATCGAGCTCGATGATTCCCGTGCACCCCAGACCTGTGCGGTATTCAGGGAACTCACCGGCCTGAATGTCCACCTTGTCGGGCGGATCCCTCTCTACTTCTCTTTTGAGGACGTTTTCCTCTTCAAGCCGAAGGTTCCTGCCGGTGTGAAGATCGTCCCGGAGAATACACCGGAAGGAGAGGTCCAGGCGGGCGTGCTGGCCATGACAAACGATGCCCGGAGGGGAGCCGGTATGGTCGGAGTCCGGACAAAGCCGAACCGCGAGTTCGGCCCGACTTCCGAGCCGTTCGAGGGTACGAATGTGATCGGAAGGGTGCGTGATCTCGAAAAACTCGGGGGATTTGCCGAGAAAGAGACGGTGTATATAAGGGAAGTGCATCCATGAAGGAATACATACCCGTTGCGAAGGGGACGGTGACAAAATACGTGTTTATCGAGTCGGTCTCGATGACCCCGGGGGATCTTGCGATCCGGGCATACGAGATTTCGCAGGGCGCCATGATCAAGGAGACCTGCTTCGGGCTCCAGGTGACAGGAACCGCGGATGAGGTCGACAGGATCGTCGGGGCACTCAGGGCTCTCGACCCGGATCATATCTTTGTCAAGGACCGGGGATTTCCCCCCGGGGACCCCAGGCGCTGCCGGGCGGACCGAGGAGGTGCCAGGCCGGGGTTTCACGGGCATGAGTTCGAGATGTCGCTGATCAGGCATGTTTCTGCAGGGCTTGAACACATAAGGGAAGGAAAGGATTCGGAGAAGACAGAGCCGGCTCCCGCGGCACTACCTCCGGAAGACAGGGATAAGAAGCTCGATGCCTCCCGGCTGAAGAAGATTATCGAGGCGCTGGAGTCGTAAGATGGCAAAAATTTTCATTTACCCCGGGACGAGCCTCATCCTCTCCGACCTCGTCGCCAGATTCGGACACACGCCGCTCGGCGCAGCGATGGCGATACGTGAGCGTGTCCAGACCGCCGGGTTTGAGTCTCCTCCGCTCCAGATAACCCCTGAAGAACCGAAGAAAGGTCTGAAATACGCGGCGGTCGAGGTGCCTTCCGGAGTACGGGGAAGAATGGCCCTGTACGGGCCCATGATCGACGACGCGGATGCGGCGATCATCGTCAACGAGGCCGACCTGTCTTTCGGTTGCATGGGTTGTGCCCGGACGAACGAGCTCCTTGTGTTCCTCGTGAAAAAACGCGGGATCCCTGTCCTCGAGCTCATGTACCCACGGACGGATGAAGAGGGAATCGCGTTCGTAAAAAGGATCAGGGACTTTCTTGAGAATCTGGGGAGGAAGGAATGACCGGTAAGGTTCGGATAGCCCAGCTCTCGTGCGGTCCCGAATACAGCGGCGTCCAGAAGGAGATCGAGGATGCAGCAGGATCGGTGGATGCGGAGATCTTCTTCCCGGACATCTCGTTGAAGGAGATCAAAAAGAGTTTTGCAGAGTTCGGGCTCGACGTCAGGAGCCCGGACCTCAAGCTCGCGATCGCCAGGGCCAAGGCGCTTGTTGAAGGCAGGATCGAAGCGGACGCCGTCTTCATCGCGACCTGTTTCAGGTGCGCCGAGGCGGCGATCGTGCGGAACGAGCTCCGTCACTATATCGCATCAAACTCGAAGCTCCCCGTGGTCAGTTACTCCTTCACCGAACGTACCACGTCAGGCACCCTCCTCACGAGGATGGAGGCGCTTACCACAATCGCCCGAAGGAGGGCCCTCCTTGCCAGGGAACGACAGGAAGGGCTGACAATGGGGATTGACAGCGGTTCCGCCACCACGAAGGCGGTCGTGATGCGGGAGAACGAGATAATCGGGACCGGCTGGCTGCCGACCACCGGGGTCATCGACAGTGCCGAGAAGGTCATCGAGCTCGCCCTTGCCCAGGCGGGAGTGAACCGCGGGGATATCCAGGCAGTCGGGACGACCGGCTACGGCAGGTTCCTCGTTGGGGACCACGTCGGAGCTGACCTGATACAGGAGGAACTCACCGTTAATTCGAAAGGAGCGGTCTTCCTTGCAGATACCCAGCACGGACCGGCGACCGTGATCGATATCGGCGGGATGGACAACAAGGCGATCAGCGTGATGGACGGAATCCCCGGTACCTTTACCATGGGAGGGATCTGTGCCGGGGCGAGCGGGAGGTTCCTCGAGATGACCTCGAAGCGCCTCGGGGTCGACATCACCGAGCTCGGGCCGCTTGCGATGAAGGGGATGGCCCGCCAGGTCCCGATGAACTCGTACTGCATCGTGTTCGGGACCCAGAGCCTCGTGAACGCGCTTGCTGCAGGGAGTTCCCCCGAAGATGTGGCTGCTGCAGCGTGCCACTCGGTTGCAGAGCAGGTCTTCGAACAGCAGCTCCAGGAGGTGGATATCAAGGAGCCGGTCCTGATGGTCGGGGGGACCTCGCTCATACAGGGGCTCGTTCATGCGATGGGAGAGCTCCTGCAGACCGAGATCGTGGTACCCCCCTACTCCCAGTACATCGGCGCAGTGGGGTCAGCCCTCCTGTCCTCGGGATTCCTGAAGGAGCGTTAGATGGCCTTCGATTATTTCGAGGTCGAATGCCCGGAACAGGTCGGCGGGGAGTACTATCGCCGCCTCGCAGGGGTTGTGCTCCTCGACCACGACCTCGTGAAGGTGATCTCGAAGCTGCATATCCTCATCGACCCCCGTGTCCCGATCTTCGTTGCGACAGGGGTGACGAGGAAACTCCCGCCGCCGGTGAAGGTCGGTGATATTGCAGCCGTGAATATCCAGGGTGAGAAGGTCGTCCTCTCGATCGGGGACGAGACACACCTTGCGGCCCTTCTCCGGCTCCTGTGGGACCGGTTCGGGAAGGAACGCGTGGACCAGCCGGACCGTTTCACCGTTCTGATGCAGCTTACCCCGGGGGAGTCCGAAGGGATCGAGGAGATCGTGGTCACGGACCCGAGCGAAACGCTCTACAAAGATCTTATCTATGCTCTCCAGACGATCGCACCCGAGGGGTTCAAGGTCCGTCGCCAGTATTACGGGCAGGGCAGGTTCTACTTCGTCGCCAGCGAGAATACCCTCCCTGACGACATCCTGACCCTGGTCCGCGAGAAATTCGCCCTCATGGGGGAGTCGCTGTGATCCTCGTCCCGATTACTTACAAGGGCGGGATATACCGTCACGACGAGGTCGTGGACCTGATCGAGGACCTCGGTGGATACATCATCCAGAAACACGCGATAGCCGGGGAGATCGTGATCCAGGCCCTCGTCCCGCGGGACGACATCGAGCTGATACGGCGCGTGGGGAAGCCGCTCATGGGGGATGTGACCCCTGCCCCGCTTGTCGGCACGGAGATCGCGGTAGTCAGCATGAGCCTCGAGATCCACCACCTCCCGCATGCCTCGTGTGATATAGCCGAATATATCAGGAGAAACGGTGCAAAGACGAATATGGTCGGTCTTGCCCGGGGATTCGGGAAAAGGGTTGCACAGCTGAACGACGAGGAGCGGGACGTGATCAACGAGCATGACCTTGCGATCTACATGCTTGGGAACTTCGGGACATGCATCGAGCAGAAATTCCCGGTGCTCCGGAGGGGAATCGACATCCCGATCGTGGTGTGCGGGGGCCCGGACAAAGAGACGCTTCAAAAAATTATCGATCCGCCGGTCGACGGGTACGTGGGGAACGTCGGGCGCTTCATGCACCGGACGAAGGAGGCGGAAGAGCTGACAAAACTCGACGAGATCGTGGCCGAAGTGACCAGCGTCCTCGACCATCGCCGCGAGGAGATCGCGAAAGACCCGCTCTCGGTCTCGCCCGCAAGGCTCATGGAGGTCATCGAGGAACAGGTGCCCGACATCGGGGATGTCACCTCCCCGACACCGATCACCGTGCAGATCGCCGGCCTCCGGGTGAAGCTCCCGTACGATACCTTCGCCGACCAGGTGAAGGCCGCCGGGATCGAGGGGGGGATCACGGTCGGAGATGTGGCCGACGTCCTCCCTTCACGGATGCGGGACTACATCCTCGTGCGGATAAAACCGTTCTCGGAGACGAATATCGTCGTATAAAATTTTTTTATCAGGCCCCGATTGATGCAAGGTCCCCCGGCTCCCTCATGAAGAGCCAGTACCCGTGCCCGGGGTACATGGGAAGTGTATCGCTGTGTCCGGAGCTCCCCCCATTGATGATCGAGGACTCGTACCGCTGGCCTGACGCATCGAAACCGATGGCAATCGTCCACTCGTCTCGGACCGACTGAAACGCATCCCGGGCGGCGGAGGGTGTGATATCAGAGAACCCGATCGCATTCCAGCCGGCCGGAAGGTGCTTCATCGCCGGCGACTGGATGGGGTCGTCCAGGTAAGCCAGGGGGAGGAGGGTATTGGAACGTGAATACACCCAAATCCCCTCCAGGGGCATGACGATATCCGATGCCTCCATCTGGAAAAAGCTCCGGCTCTCGCCATCGTAACACCAGATCGAACGCCCTCCGGTGTCTATTCCTCCAAATACCATGCTTGCGTTA